>NZ_OMPF01000014.1:574825-677304 GCF_900312735.1 Aquimarina sp. AU119
GTAGATTTTGATGGTGCAGGCGTAGGAAGTTGTTTTATTTATAGCGTAAGTTATAATGGAACAATTACTGGCCTTACAGCTAATGAAAATATTTCAGGTTTATCAGGAACATTTGATCTTTCTAATAGTATAGAGGTTGTAAGAAACCCTGTTACTACAGGAGGAGATTGTTCTTTTGGAGCACCATTAGCCAATGCATTACCCGCTCTTAATAGTAAATACGAACATATATTTGTTTTAGGTAATGGAGGTCCAAGCCTTGATAATGTTACTAATTTAACGATCAATTGGGATCTTGCCAATAATGGATTGTACCAATTCTCTATGAATACCAATAATGGTACTCCAAGCTGGTATAATGATTTCTTACCCAAAGTGACGCAAACGTTTAATGCAGCACAACCATCACTTACGATTACAGGTTCTGGCTTTACAGGATTAGATGGAGAGTATTGGGCGACAGAAGATTCGGGTAATTTTGTGTTAGTTTCCAAAACAGGAGGATTTACTATTTATTTCAGTACAACTCCTATAACTCCTGATTGTGGAGGTGTTAGCACTACTTCTTTGCAGGATAAATCTAATATTGTAGTAAGCCCTAACCCAGCATCAAGTCATATTACCGTATCTATCGATAATAACATCGAAGCTAAAAGCAGAAATAATGTAATAGATGTTAGAATCGCAATATTTGATTTGGTTGGTAATGTGGTTAAAGTTAAAAACATACAAAATAGACAACAGCAATTAGAAGCAAAGATATCTGTTGAAGAATTAACTTCTGGACTATATATATTAGAAACTTTTGATAGAGTATCAAAAAGAAAATATCAAAGTAAGATATTGATTAATAGATAGTTTTTTTGAAGTCGACTTTTTAAGGATTATCTTAAAGAAGTGTTTAATCTATTTTATAATAAAGAGAGAGGTGAAAAACCTCTCTCTTATATTTTACCCAAATTAGACAAAATGATAAAAAGCAGGATTATCAGATGATTAAGCTTATATGACGAGTTAAATAAATGTTAAAATAAAACAATAAAAGAGAACTCCTGATCCCCTGATGGAGTGATAATAGAATTTATTATTTAATCCGACAATCAAATAATAATCCAGATATAACGAATTCTATTTTTTAAAAGTCAGATGGTAATTTATACAATACATAATCAAGTATTATTAGTATGTTTAATTCCTACAGTTTTGTTGTTTTTTACTTGTTAAATTATGTTAATACCGATTTCATCACATACTACGCAAAGGACTAAATAATTAAGAATAACGTTTATAAATATTAACTCAAAAACCAAACACAAAACCATTTTAATCATGAAACTTACAAAACTCAATTTTTTAATTGTATTTTTCCTTTTTGGGCTAGTAACAAAGGCTCAAACCCCCGAAGGAGAATTAAAAAGATGGCATAAGGTCAGTCTGACTTTTAACGGCCCCAATACCTCTGAGACCGCAAACCCAAATCCTTTTTCAGATTTTAGGTTAGAAGTAACATTTACACATCAAACCAGTAATAGAAGTTATACGGTACCGGGGTATTTTGCAGCTTGTGGTAATGCAGAAAACAATAGCTGTTCTTCAGGTAATAAATGGAGAGTACATTTTGCTCCTGAACAAACAGGAACTTGGAATTGGTCAGCATCATTTAAATCTGGAGTCAACGTCGCCATAAATGGTGGTGGATCAAGTGCTGGATTTATGGATGGAGCGAGCGGTTCTTTTAATGTAACAGAGTCTGATAAATCAGGAAGAGATCACAGAGCAAAAGATAAAGGAAGATTACAATATGTAGGAGAACATTACCTTAGATACTCGGGTACAAACCCTGCAAGTCCCAACGGACCTTGGTTTGTGAAAGCAGGAGCTGATTCTCCAGAAAATGCACTTAACTATGTAGATTTTGATGCTACACCAAGTTATAACAATAACCTTAATAAAATTGGTAGTAAAACATGGCAGCCTCATCAAAAAGATTATGTAGCTGCAGATGCAAGTTCGTATACATGGAGTAATGATAAAGGAACAGAGATTTTGGGTATGATTAATTACCTTTCTTCTCAAGGAGCAAATGTAGTCTCTTTCTTAACTTGGAATACAAGTGGAGATGGAGGAGCTGTTTTTCCTCATGTTTTAAAAGTTTCTGAGCAAGAATATGGAAATACAGGAAGAGCACAACAGTGGAATAAAGTACATCATGATCGTTTTGATGTGTCCAAATTGGCCCAATGGGAAAAAATGATGGAGTATGCAGATAAAAAAGGTATATATCTTCATTTTAAAACCATGGAAACAGAAAATGATAATAAAATGGATGGCGATAATTTTGGTAGAGAAAGAAAATTATACTACCGAGAGTTAATTGCTAGGTTTAGTCATCATTTAGCACTTAATTGGAATCTTACAGAAGAGACTACTCTTAAGGATAATGTAGCAAAGGCTACAGCATCATACATTAAGGATGTAGATCCATATGATCATAATATTGTAATTCATACGTATCCTAACCAACAAGATCAAAGATATAACCCTTTACTAGGTAATAGCTCTGTCTTAACCGGTGCTTCTATTCAAACAGATAAGAATAAAGTACATAACGATGTTAAACGATGGTTAGAAAAATCTCGTAATGCAGGTAGAAAATGGGTTGTAGCTAACGATGAACAAGGTCCGGCTTCAACTGGAATTAGAGTTTCTGATAAAGAGGTAAGACACAAAGTCTTGTGGGGTACACTTATGGCTGGAGGAACTGGTGTAGAATACTATAGTGGTTATACAAATAATGATGGTGATATAAACGGAAACGATCATCGTAAAAGAGGAAATAAATATAAAGAAGGAGGATACGCTCTTAACTTTTTTAATAAGTACCTGCAGAAAGATATGGTAAAAATGACCTCTTCAGATGGTGTAACAGGAGATGGAAACGATTATGTTCTTGCAAACGCAGGAAAAATATATGCTGTTTACAGACCAAATGGTGGGTCTACAGGATTAAGCTTACCCGCAGGAAATAATAAATATGATGTACAGTGGTATAACCCACGTAGTGGAGGTAACCTAACTGCTAAAACAACCTTAGGAAGTAATTTGGTTGCTCCTGATAATAATGACTGGGTAGCACTAATTACTAGTAAAGATGGAAATGGAAACGGTGGTGGAGGCACTTGTGACAACACAAAAACAACTACATCGTCTCAGGATGCTTATTTACAAGGAAGCACTAGATTTAATACTGCAGATCTTAGAGTAGAAAGTGGAAATAGAGTTTCTTATATTAAATTTACGGCACCTTCAACTACAGAAAAAGTTACCGGAGTAAAATTAGAACTTACCGTATCTACAGATAATGGTAATGGACTAATAGAAATTTTTAAAGGAAGTTCTAATAACTGGACAGAAGGTAACCTTTCTAACAGTAATAAACCGGCTGAAGGAACTAAAATAGGATCTCTTAATACTACATATAGTGTAGGTCAATCTTACCAATGGGATTTATCAGGAATCGCTCCTGGTGAAACTGTTTCTTTGATTGTAAAACAAACTGGTGGTAACGATGTATCTTTTTATTCTAAAGAAGGAGCAACAGCGCCAAAACTTATTTTCGAACTTGATTGCGAAGATGCAGGTGGAAGCGGAAATTGTGGAACGGTTGCTATGAAGTCAATTTCAGATTTTCCAACACTATCAGTAACTGGTTTTTCTCCTGCATATAAAGACAATGTAAGAAATGCAGTAGCAATAGATGCTTCACAATATAAAGATAAGTTCGCTGCTGCAGAATCAACTTTTGATGGTGAAACAGGTAAATATGATATCAAATTAACAACGCTTACAGAGATTGATGGAGAATCTACCTATAGAATTTCTGTAGATGGTGTAAGAGTAGGGGAATTTAAAAATCCTACCACTACAACAGATTATGCTGAATCAGGAACTACTTTTAAAGATATTGAAGTTAAAAAAGGAGCGAAAATTAGAGTAGAATTTAATTCGCATACTAATGGTAATATTCCTGAAGGAAACGGTACAGCGTTTTCTCGTGGTAGATGGACAGCACTCGATTTCATTTGCCAGGGGGGCGGAGGTACTGACGGAGGTGGAGATACCGACGGAGGAGAAGGTTGTGTTGCTTTAGAGAAAAACGGAGTAGTAGCTGTAGAAGCAGAACATTTTGCAAGCCAGGAAAAAACAGGTAAAAGAAAATGGTATGTTCTTGAAGGTAGTACAACAGGGACTCCAACCCCAGATCCTGATCCAAATCATGCTAGTGGAGCTAGTAGTGGTGGATACTTAGAAATTTTACCTGATACAAGAGTTACACATGGTGATCCATTAATTGCTGGTGAAAACTTTAGCAATGTGGCTGGTCAACTTACCATTGTAAATTACAAAGTGAAGTTTACAAGTGCTGGTAGATATTTTGTTTGGGTTCGTGCTCATTCTACTGGTACCGAAGATAACGGAGTACACGTTGGTCTTAATGGTACATGGCCTGCATCAGGAAATAGAATGCAGTGGTGTAATGGTAAAAATCAATGGACTTGGGAAAGTAAACAACGTACAGCAGCAAATCACTGTGGCGAAGAACGTAAAATCTATTTGGATATTCCATCTGCCGGAGTGCATACAATCTCATTTTCTTTAAGAGAAGACGGATTTGAAATGGATAAGTTTGTATTGTCTAAAACTTATACAAAACCTACAGGTAATGGCCCAGCAGAAGTTTTGGTAGATTGTAACACCGGATCAGAAAATGCTAAGCCACAAGTAGGGATGACATCTCCAGCGAGCGGAACAACTTTTGGTAAAGAAGAAACCATTACACTTAGTGCAAATGCATCTGATAGTGATGGTACAGTAGCTAAGGTTGAGTTTTATATAGGAACGAACAAGGTTGGTGAAGATACAACAGCTCCTTATGAGATTACAACAACAATTCCTAATATAGGATCTTACAACGCCACCGCAAAAGCAACAGATGATAAAGGAGCTTCAACTACTTCGGCGAGTGTTATTATCGAAATAGAAGATAATACGATGCCTCCGGCAAGTACTGTTGATATTCCAGGAAATTTTGAAGCAGAAAGTTTTAGCGCGAAGTCAGGAGGTGTAAAAATAGAAAACACTCCTGGAACGACAGATAAAAATTTAGGGTTTATTAAAAATAACGATTATGTAGAGTATAATGCAAATGTGCAATCTAGTGGAGAATATACTGTAGATATTTTTGCATCAAGTGCTGGTGTTGGTGGAACAATAGATATTGTAGAAGCAGGAACAGTGGTTGGTTCTATAGATATACCGGTTAATAGTCAATGGCATGATTACAAAAAGTATTCTGTAAATGTTTTACTTTCTACAGGAGAAAAAACCATAAGATTGACATTTAAAGGAGGATCTGGATATTTATTTAATATAGATAAAGTCATGACCACCAAAATAGCAGCACCTGTAGAGCAAACGATTACGTTATCACCAATTCATGATGCGTATTTACAAGGAACAACAAGATATAACAATGGATTGGTTAGACTAGAACAAAATAAGAGAACAGGATATTTGATGTTTGACCTTTCATCTATTAACGGTGCTATAACTAAGGCAGAATTAAAATTTAAAGTAAATTCTGATTCGGGTAATGGTAATCTTAATATACATAAAGGAAGTTCTAATACCTGGACAGAGGCGAATTTATCCAATACTAATAAGCCATCTGCAGGAGTTGTATTAGGGAATCTAAACTCTACTTATGGATTAGGTAATGTAAAAACAATACCTCTTAATGAAGGGGCAATATCTGGAGATGCATTATCATTAGTGCTTAATGTAACTTCAGGAAATGATTTTGCATTTGCATCAAAAGAGAATGCATCTAATACTCCTCCACAATTGGTAATTACCTATGAAGGAGCAAAACTGCAAAGTTTAGCTAGCAAAAAGAAAAATGGAATTAGTGTTTTTCCAAACCCTGTAATAGATATAGTTAATATATCTGGAGTATCTAATGGATCTAAGATTACAATTTTTAATTCAATCGGACTATTACAGAAAGAGATACAACTAAAAGAGGGTCAAAACTCAATAAATATTAATGATTTACCTTCTGGATATTATATTTTAAATGTAATGAATGCTAACAAAGTTATTTCGAGAACCAAAGTTCTTAAACAATAATAAAAAAGAGTTAGTTACTAAAAAGGGGAGCTATTTAGCTCCCCTTTTTTTATGGTTTTTTTTGAGTAAATAATCCTCGGGGTAAACCCAAAGGGCATTCGTATGGAACTGAATTTTAATTTCGAGGCAAGCCTCGGGGTATTATACCCTTTGGCGGTGCCAATAAAATAGAAAAGATTAGAATAAATATTTGTTAAAGAAGCAACCCTTTGTTTTTTCAATTGTCCATGGATGTATAAAAACTACCAAAAGGTTCAATTATCAATTTGTAGAAAAAAATTGAATCTCATCAATTAAAACAGTGTAAAAACAAATGAACATGCTTCGAAATTCCAAATTTAAAAATCAAAGAACAAGGACCTACATCCTCATGATGTGTTGCCTTACGATGCTTTTGGCAAATACAACAGTTGTGAATGCTCAAGAGAGTTATAGTTTAAGTGGTACAATTAAGGATATTAATAATGGAGAAACACTTTTTGGTGCCTCTGTTTTTTTTAAAGGAACCTCAATTGGTGTAATTACCAATGAATATGGTTTTTACTCGATTACAGCTCCAAAAGGAAACTATACATTGGTGGTTTCTTATGTTGGATATACAGATATGAGTAAAGAAATTATACTGGATAAAAATCAAAAAGTAAATTTTGAGGTTACAGAATCTTCTACGCAATTAGATGAGGTTATCATCAAAAGTGAAGAATCAGAGCGTGTAAGCCTCAGAAAACCAGAAATGAGTGTCTCCAAACTTAATATTAAGACGGTAAAACAAATGCCTGTGGTATTAGGAGAAGTTGATATTGTAAAATCTATTCAGATGCTTCCCGGAGTGACTAATAATGGGGAAGGATCTAGTGGGTTTCATGTAAGAGGTGGTGCGGCAGATCAAAATTTGGTATTACTTGATGAGGCTATAATTTATAATACTTCTCATTTATTAGGGTTTTTTTCCATCTTTAATGCAGATGCAATTAAGGACATTAAATTATATAAAGGAGGGATTCCTGCTCGTTTTGGAGGTAGAACCTCTTCTGTTTTGGATGTTCGTCAAAAAGATGGAAACAACAAGAACTTTGCTCTTACTGGCGGAATAGGAGTAATTTCTAGTCGAATTGCTGCCGAAGGCCCGATGTTTAATGACAAAGGTTCTTTTCTTGTAGCAGGTAGAGGTTCGTATTTAGATTTAATCTTAAAAGCAGCTGGAGAGAAAAATACAGTAGGGTTTTATGATGTAAATCTTAAAACCAATTATAGTATAAGCGAAAACAATAAACTATACCTGTCTGGATATTATGGTAGAGATACCTTCAAATTTGGAAATAATTTCAAAACCAGCTACGGAAACGTTTCGGGAAACTTAAGATGGAATCATATTTTTAATGATAAATTATTTTCAAACTTATCCCTTATATATAGTAAGTATGATTATGATTTAGATATTGCTATAGAACAATTCGAATGGATTTCTTCGATTAATAATTATAATGCAAAGTATGACCTTAAGTACTACGCAAGTGATAAATTTAAATTAGATTTTGGAGTAAGTGGTATCTATTACGACTTTGATCCGGGACAAGTAGAACCAACATCTGAAAGTTCGTCAGTGAATCCGTTAACATTAGATCAGAAAAGAGCTGTTGAGAGTGGAGTATATGTAAATGCAGAACACAAAATCAGTGATAAACTCTCTGTACAATATGGTGTTAGATATAGTGCTTTTAGTAGATTAGGAGGGCAAGCACTGGTAGACTATGCAAATAATCAACCTGTTGTATATAATACCGCTTTAGGAATATATGAAAGAGGGACCGAAATAGGAGAAACTGATTTTAAGAAAAGCGAAAGCATCAAAAGCTTTGGTAATTTTGAACCTAGAGCCTCTTTGGCATATCAATTAAATGAGTACTCCTCTGTAAAAATGGGCTACTCTAGGGTTGCTCAATATATTCATTTGCTATCGAATACAACTGCGATTACTCCTTTGGATGTATGGACTCCTAGTGGAAAATATATAAAACCTCAATTATCAGATCAATATGCATTAGGGTATTTTAGAAATTTTAAAGATAAAATGTATTCTTTGGAGGTAGAAGCATATTATAAAACTACAGATAATAGAATCGATTATATAGATGGCTCTGATTTGATAGGAAATAATACTATTGAAACCGAAATTTTGAATGGAGAATCCAGAGCTTACGGATTAGAGTTACTATTTCGTAAAAACGAAGGTAACTTCACAGGATGGCTTGCATATACAGTATCAAAATCAGAGCAACGAACGCTTGGAGATAATGCTGGTGGACCTGGTATCAATAATGGAGATTGGTATAATACTGCATTTGATAGAACACATGATGTTTCACTTACCGGATCATATAAGTTAAATGATAAGTGGACTTTTGGAACCAATCTGGTTTTTCAAACCGGAAGACCAGTTACCTACCCTAATGGTCAATTCGAATATGAAGGATTATCTATAGCTACTTATGCTGATCGAAATTCTGATCGCTTACCAGCATATCATAGACTAGATATTTCTGCAACATATAGACCGAATAGAAAACCCAATAAAAGATGGAAAGGAGAATGGGTCTTTGGGATTTATAATGTATACAATCAGAAAAATGCAGCTTCAATCTCTTTTGGTCAAAATGTTGAAACAGGAGCAAATGAAGCAACAAGAACAGCGATTTTTGGGATAGTACCTTCGATAACGTATAACTTTAAATTTTAATGTGATGAAATACAGGTATTATACAAACCAAAATAAGTATTTGCAGATTGTATTTAAGACTAAAAAAACGATAAAAGATAAACAGATGAAAGCATATTTAACAATCATAATAGCATTGTTTGCTATCGTCTTTACATCCTGTGAAGATGTAATAGATGTAGACGTACAGACAGCACCCACCAGACTCACTATCGAAGCTTCATTGGATTGGGAAAAGGGAACTGCAGGAAATAATCAAACTATAAAATTAAGTACCTCCACTCCATTTTTTGATACAAACTCAGATACTGGTGTTACCGGTGCTTCTGTAAAAGTCACTAATGATACAAATGGGGCCGAGTTTATTTTTGCAGATCAAAATAATGGAGAGTATACCACTACAGATTTTGTGCCTATACTTAATCAATCCTATACTTTAGAAGTCGTGTATAATGGTGAAAACTACACCGCTACAGAAACACTGATGCCAGTAGTAGATATCAAAGAGGTTACTCAGTCCACAGAAAATGGTTTTGATGATGAGATTCTGGAAGTGAATATATTTTTTGATGACCCCGCTGATGAGGATAATTTTTATCTTTTTAGATTCAAAGAAGAAGGAGATCTTTTAGCAGAGTTCGAAGATTTTGATGATGAATTTACAAATGGAAGAGAAATTAGTTGGTATTATGAAAAGGAAGAAGATGAGGATACCAATACCGAAGAATTTACTTCAGGAGATGTTGTAGATATTGATTTATATGGTATTTCTGAAGCATACTATAACTACATAACTATACTCATAGAACAATCAGAAGGAGTAGGTCTTTTTAGTGCAACTCCTGTTGCTTTAAAAGGAAATTGTATTAATCTGGATAACCGGGAGAACTATGCTAATGGGTATTTTAGAGTAACGCAAGTAGTAAGAACCAGATATACTTTTGAGTAGTTAAGGCTAATAATAGTTTTATAAGATGGAAAATGCCCCAAAAACTTGGGGCATTTTTATATCTATTAACAAATTCTACTGTATTTAGTTATTTAGTAAACTTTTGTATCGCTTCATCGACATCAAGTTCTGCCAAAGATTCTATAATCATATCAGGCGTAAAAGCATAATTTACAAGATCCTTCTTTTTAGAAACTCCGGATAGTGTTAATATAGTATTATACCCCATTTGTATTGATCCTAAGATATCAGTATCCATAGTATCCCCAATCACAATAGTTTCATCGGTAGTTAACCCTAATTTTTTTCTTGCAGCTCTCATCATTACAGGGCTTGGTTTTCCAACACTAAATGCTTGTTTACCAGTAGCTTCTTCTATCATAGATACGATAGACTTAATTCCCAGGTTGGACCATCCTTTTTTCTTTGGAGATGGATCTAGATTTGTAGCAATGAGTCTGGCACCAGATAAAATCATGTCTACAGCATTATTTGCCATTTCCAAAGTGAAATTACGACCTTCTCCAACAACTACATAATCCGGATCTGAAGTTACCAGAGAATATCCGTTTTCATGCAGACTTGTAATTAACCCGCCTTCACCCAAAATATAAGCAGTACCATTAGGTTTCATAAAACTCAAAAACCAAGCGGTGGCCATAGCACTGGTATACACATTTTCTTCTTTAATCGAGATTCCCATACCCAGTAGTTTATTTACTGCGTCTATCGGTGATCGTTGACTATTGTTTGTCATAAATAGAAACGGTATTTCTCTATCCTGTAATGTTTTGATAAAGACATCTGCTCCTTTTATAAGTTCGTTTCCATTATAAATGACACCATCCATGTCAATTAAAAATCCCTTCTTCATTCTTTTTCTGAGGTTAAGTTGTATTACAATTCGGACGTAAAGTTAGGGATAAGCAATAGAACTTAAAAATCAATAGTATAGTAAGTTTTTGAATTAAAAGATAAGATAGGTGCTTATTACAAGCACGGTAATCGCAGCACCGGTTATAAAAGCATATTTCCATGGAGTAACATCCACGTCTTCTGTTATTTTCTGTACATAATCTGTTTCTCTAGGGTATAGTTTTCCAATGATGAGCATGATACCAATATTTAAGACAAATAAGATAGCCATCACATGTAAAAAGTGAGGGTATGCTTCTGCTTCTATGAGGCTTAAAGCCGACTCGTCTGTAATGCCATTGACAGCTGCATTTGCTAATGCATTTTTGACCAGTATAGGTTTAATTGCGAATTGACTAATTAGATATAATGCAGAACCTGACAATACTCCTATTTTTGCCGCAATCGGAGGAACACGTTTCGTAAAGAAACCTATTACGATAACAGTTAAAATAGGAATACTATAAAAGCCGCTAAATTCTTGGATTCTTGCAAATAATCCATCTGGAGCGTCAAGGATAAATGGGGCGAGTAGCATTCCAAAAACACCTACGATAACTCCAAAAATCTTCCCGGCTTTTACAGCCTGAAGCTCATTGGCATTCTTCTTAAAATATTGTTTGTAAAGATCAAAACCAAAAAGAGTAGCGCTACTATTTAATACACTGTTAAATGAACTTAAAACAGCTCCAAAAAGTACAGCAGCAAAGAACCCTACAAAAGCTGGAGGCAATACTTTACGCACTAATGAAGGATATGCTTCATCAGGGTTTGCTAAATTACCATCAAACAGATGCCAGGCAATAATACCTGGAAGAACTACAATGATTGGGATTAAAAACTTAATCAATGCGGCCAAAATCATCCCTTTTTGTCCTTCTTTAAGAGTTCTTGCGCCAAAAACACGTTGTAAAATAGCTTGATTGGTTCCCCAATAAAACATTTGTACAAGCATCATTCCCGTAAAAATTGTTCCAAAAGGAATTGATGCAGTGGGGCCTCCTTGTACTTCAAATTTATCAGGATTATTTTCCCAGAGCGCATTAATACCATCGATTACAGAGCCATCTCCAACCATCATTAATCCAAAAAAAGGAATTAATAACCCTCCTGTGAGTAATCCTATTGCATTAACCAAATCTGATACGGCAACGGCTTTTAATCCTCCAAAGATGGCATATACCATTCCTATTAAACCTATAGTCCACACGCAAATCCATATGGTAGCACGTTGCGAAATTCCCATTAAACTTGGCAAGTCGAACATTGTACTAAACGCTAAAGAACCAGAGTATAATACAGAAGGTAACAATACCAAAGCATACCCACTTAAAAATAGTGCAGTAAGAATAGCTTTGGTCTGATGGTCAAATCGTTTTTCTACATATTCTGGGATAGTGGTAATTCCTCCTTTCATATAACTTGGTAGTAACCATACTGCAGTGATGATCATGGCAATAGCAGCCAAAGTTTCCCAGGCCATTACAAGAATACCTTCTGAAAAAGCTTGGCCATTAAGTCCTACTATTTGCTCTGCAGAAAGATTAGTCAGAAGTAAGGAACCAGCTATGGTGATAGCACCTAAGCTTCGACCACCTAAATAGTAACCATCAGCAGATTTTTCATCAGTTCCTTTAGTTTTCCACCAGGCGTATACTGCTACAGCCAGAGTAAATGCGATAAATGAAAGTATTCCCATGAAATAGTATATGTTAAAAGTTAAACTAAAGAAAGATGCTTACTATATTTTTTAAAAGATACAATTATTTGTCAAATGTATCCTGGAGATATTAGTATGGTTAAACTAAATTTCATTGTTTTTTTCTAATCTTACTAATCCACAAACAGGAACTTTTATTTGTACAACTCCTATAAGAATCATTAAATTATATTCTTTTATTTTTTGCCCTAAACAGTCATATATGATACAATGATAGGATCCAAAATTTTTAGTACTACTTAAAACAATGTTAGGAGTAGTTTGTCCATTGATAATATCAATTCGATTCGATTTTTCTTCAAAATCTATAACATAATTATCAAACAACCCGATAATCGTTAGTTCTTCAGTAGTAGATGTAAGTATTGGATAATTAGCCAATGGTTTTTGAGGCGTAAAAACTCCGTTTAAAAGTGTATCTGCATTTGCTTTCCAATACTGAGTATAAAAACGAATCATTGATAATTCATCTTCTGTCGCCTCTTTTAAAAGCACAGAAAGTTGAGGGACACCAAAAAGTGTATTCACTACTTGTAAGGCTTTAATCTCTGTGGGTTCATCATGATGATACGTAAACATATCGCTATGCACTGCAGTTTTTCCACATAACATTTTGATATCTGTAATACGAACTCGGTTCATTGCAGAGTCTCCCGGGCAGTCAAATGCTCTAAACATATTACCGTATTTACGCATAGCTGGTCCAGTATATTTTTGTCTAAACTCTATAACTACTTCTGGTTTTATAGCATGTAATGACGCCATAATATCTGTCATTAAACGGTCTACTGCCAGGTTAACCGATGAATAATCTCTCCCATTTTCTTTGGTTAAAACGGTGGTGGGATATACTTTAAATTCATCTATAAAATCGAGTTTAAAGCCATCAATATTCCAATCATTAAGTGCACTGGTGTATAAATGAATAAGATGCTCTCTTACTTCTGGATATCTAGGATCAAATACAGGAGCCCATCGGTGTTCTTCGGTAAGAAATTTACCTTTAAATTTTTGATATGCTTTGGATTTTTTACCACAAAAAGGGACAGAATACCATAGCGCGATTTTCATTCCTGTTTTATGAATGTTGGCAACAAAATCTGACATCTCAGGAATTCTTTCAGGCTGCCAGTCTCCAGTAAAATCATAACCCCTGTTTTCATCAATGGTTTGCCAGCCATCATCCAGAATTATTAATTCATACCCTAATTCAGATGCAATTTTACATTCTTCTATTAATATTTGAGTGTCTAATTTTTGATGAAATTGATACCATGTTGAATATACTGGTACTTTTGCAAGGTTAGGGGTTTTGATAGGTTTTAAATTTTCAAAAGTACTCCACCAATGCCCAACATTCATCAATGATTCAGAAAAATGTTGTTCTTGTGTGTCAATTCGTAATTGCGCCTGATAGTTTTTTATTTTATGATGCCTTTCTGTAAAAAATGAAATGTGACAATAGATAAAATTATCTTCTTCTCTATACAAAGCATTGAGTTCTGTTGTATGTATGGCATCAGAACAAGCAAAAGTATGTACATTGGTATCCTTATGGCTAAAAAGAGAAATAATAGGAGAATCAACAGAGATTCTAGATTCCATATGATCCAGTTCCCAGTCATCCATAATTCTTTTTGCAAAATCTGTGGTGGGTTTCCAGACTCCTTTAATATTAATGGCAGGGATTTTCCATCGTAAAGTAATAGGATGGGGCTCAAAATCTGAATCTGCAGAAAAATTAATAGTATATATAGAAACTCCATCATTTTCAGAATTTAAAGCAATTGATACTTTAAAAGCTTCAGTTTCTCCAGTTACCTCTATATTGTGAGTAATTACGTCATTCATTAAGTAAAATTTTGTTCATTATATTTTAGCAACCTTATCGATTTGCTAAAACACCATTTTCTTCATTTTTAATTTTAAAAACTCTAATGCTATCATTATTTTGTGTAGCAATCACAAGTGGAATTTTATTCTTATTCTTAATAGAAATGATATGATTAGACTGTTTGGGAACCAGGAATCCACTTTCCTGATTTTTGATAGGGATAAAACCATTTTTTGACCCTTGAAGGTACATCCCGATCATGGCATCATGCCTGCCATAATTGGCTTCTGCAGAATAATTATTTCCTACAATCAATACATCTTTAAATCCATCGGTGTTAAAATCATCAACAAGAAAATCATTGATTGGAGACCTTTGGCAAATAGGAGGTAAATGATGAACAACAAAAGTGTTATTTCCAATATTTTCTGCATAGATTGATTCAAAAATATTGGCGCTTAGTGTCTGTTCTTCAAGATTCGTGATGTCTAATAATTCCTGAAAAGAAGCCTGTGCAAACTCATCATAAGTACCGTATTTCTTTTTGAGAAGTACGAGTTGCTTCATAATATCATCTCGAGTATGGATGGGTTTTAAAGAAATTCCTGACGTAGTTTTGAAATACTGAGCAAGGATGGGATCAATACTTCCATTACCATCAAAATCGTCTTTATAGACATAAACAGGTTGATCAAAAACCGGTTTAATAAATCCATTAAGCCCTTGGTTACCTGCTAGAATATCCATATCTCCGTCATTATCAAAATCGGCAGATGTTATGGTATTCCACCAACCTGACATTTTAATAATTTTGCCATCGGGAGTTTGCCATTGTATGGGAATTTTTTCTGCTTTATCTTCTTTTATGTTATACACTGTTATAGGCATCCAATGACCGACTACAATGAGTTCTTTTGCGGTGTTATCTGTAATATCTGACCATATAGCATCGGTTACAATTCCCTGATGAGAAAAGGAGATGTTTTTATCAATTGATAGTGTACCACTATTATTCTTTAAGATATAACTAGGTGTAGATTCTGGATATCTCCCGGGAAGTACACCTCCTCCTACAAAAATATCAGGATATCCATCGTTGTCAAAATCATTGGCTACTACACAAGATGTGTTCGTATTAATTTGTGGAAGAATTTGATCTTCTGAGACAGTATAGTTTCCTTCTCCATTATTATAATATATGCGATCTTGTAATAAATTTGTATCAACACCAGCATCAGTACCTCCACTACCAATGTATATGTCGTCATCACCATCATTATCGATATCTAAAAATAAAGCTGCAGTATCTTCATATTTAGATTCGAATTCCTGAACAGGGAGATATATCCCCTCATTATTTTCGGCAAAAAGTTGTCCAGGCTTACTTTTGCTGCCGCCAATAAAAATTTCATCTCCAGTTTTATTGTCAATATCTGCGGTAATTATACAAGGGCCATTTGCATTAAACTGATGAGGTAGTAAAGATTGATACACGTAGTCGTTTAAAATGTTTTCCTGATGTGTATAGGTGAGTATTTGTTTTTCTTTTTCAAATAATTTTTTAGGTTCTTTTGTTTTAGTTTCTTTTTCAGCTGAATGGTGGGTCATTGTTATCACCTGGTTAGTTTTGATATTTCTTTTTAAGGAAACGGTTCCGTTAGGCCAAATGACCTTTAGGGAGTCGATATGATCAGATGTAAAACCAAAATGTATAATAGGTTCTACAGAAGACAAGTATCCTTTTACAACAGATTGGTACTGAATTTGACTTTTTTCTTTTTCCCAAACAATGACTTTTGCTCCAATTGCTTTTTTGTTTTTTGGAGTTCCCTTTAGTTGCACACGCAGGTAGTTTTGTTCTTTTTCTGAAGTATGATTTTCCAGAATAAATGCAGGGCTATTGATATTATTGATAATTAAATCCAGATCACCATCTTTATCCAGATCAGCATAGGACGCGCCATTTGAAAAAGAGTTTTTTTCTTTAAACCATTGTGAAGATACATCCTGAAACTGAGTATTCCCTTTATTCTGATACATCACATTAGGGAGGTGTATCCCTGGGAGTTGATCGACAAAACTTTTGAATTTTTCTTTTCGGGTTTCTGGTGTTCCAAAAATATTATTTTGACCAGAGTAATTTACAAAATCAAGATCTGTAATATCTTTTACATATCCATTGGTAATGTAAAGGTCTTTTTCTCCATCATTGTTATAATCTGCAGCAAGTGGAGTCCAACTCCAATCAGTACTTGCAATGCCAGCGGCATATCCAATTTCTGATGCAGGTAAGACTTCTCCATCAATCAGACCATTGTGAATCTGCAATGTATTATGTATATATTGAGGAGTATATTTATTTCGTTGTGAGAGTAAATATTTATCATAATTGCTAAGCCCCAGCATTTTTTTTTGCCTTTCATAATCATTGGGCAACATATCTACAACCATAATGTCGGGTAACTGATCATTATTCATATCTGTTACATCTACTCCCATGGCATTATAGGTCTGTTTGGATACAATTTGATCATTCATTTCGTCAAAACCTAAGTGAACTCCGTTTGAATCCAAGCCTCTATTTATATACATCAGATCATTTGTAATAAAATCATTACTTACATAAATATCAGGTAGATTATCATTATTGAGATCGTTTATGGCGATGCCCAAACCAAAACCTTTATGGGTAATTCCTAAGCTGTCAGATACATTGGTGAAATATATTTGTTGGTCACTTTTTCTGGTTTTGTTTTCTAATAAATAATCTGCTAAATGATTTGGGAAGTATTTTTTTGGTAAAGGGATATTTCTATCTCTTGTAGTATTTCCATTATGAACAATGTAAGCGTCAAGATCTCCATCCAAATCGTAGTCAAAGAATACAGTTTGTTGACTATAGTTTCCGTCGTCTAATCTGTAAATTGCCGCTTTTTCTGTAAAGGTTGGAACACCAGATTCATTGATTCCATTATTTATAAATAATTGATTTTTGCAGTCATTCTGACAATCAGGTCCACCTACATTTAGGTATATATCGTCAAACCCGTCTACATTTATATCGACAATACTTACACCAGTGATCCAGGTATTAGTTTTGAAATTTGATATAATCGAGATGTCTTTAAATTTCATTTTACCTAGATTAAGATAAATTTTACTTGAAACTTGATTTCCTGTGAAAACAATATCTGGCAATCCATCATTATTGAAATCTCCAATTCCAACTCCGCCACCGTTGTAGCAATACTGAAAATCGATAACATTGATTTCATCATTTTCTATTATCGTATTTTCAAAATGTATATTAGAAATAGAGGCTGGAACAAAAGTAAATAGATGCTTTTCTTTGCTCTGATTTTTACAATTAGATAATAGTATGATGACTATGATATGATAGAATATTTTTTTCAAAAATATTGAGGTTAACATGTTTTAATAACCAAGCAAATCGGTGAGATTTGCTTGGTGACTAAAACAAAATACAATTACAAACAAACAATCAAAATAATGCTATATGTTTATATTTTAGTATCCAGGATTTGGTTTTAAATTTGGATTTGCTTGCAATTCTGTTAACGGAATCCATAAATATTCATCTTGCCCTGTGGTGAATACAGCTGCGGGTCCTGCCAGAGATTTTGGATGACGTCCTCCTGCAATAGTAGAACCTGGTCCCAATACATCATCAGCGAGCTCCCACCGTACCAGATCAAAGAAACGATGCCCTTCACCTGTTAATTCCATAATACGTTCATCGATTATAGCTTGTTCAACTTCTGCCTTACTTAGGGTAAGTGCCAAAGGAGCAATTTGAGCCCTTTCTCTAACCTGGTTGATATAAGGAATAGCTTCTGCGGTAGCCATATTTTCATTAAGAGCTTCGGCTAACATTAATAATACATCAGAATACCGTATAATTCTCCAATTGGTTCCTAAGGTATGCCCAAAACCAGGAATTTCTGCGCTAGACAAGTTTTCATCTAAACCTGCATATTTTCTAGAAAATAGTGCTGGAACGCCAAGATTTTCTGCGATTTCAATGCTTGGAGCAAAGTCTTCTGTAAATGGAGCTCCTCCATATCCGGTTGCTCCTGGGTAATCAAAAGCAATAGTTCTATTTCTTCTTATAACATCTCCATTATCTTCAAAAACTTGAAGAATATGTGGATTTATTACATGTCCTTGATCTAAACTTACATGTGGAGGAGAATAATCAATATGCCAGTTGGATTGAGATCCTGTAAGTGGTGAATCTGCTCCCCAAACAAAATTATCTTGTCCTACATATTGAAGTTCATACACAGATTCTGAATTATTTTCCATAGAAGGATCAGATGAAAAGTTATCTCCATAATTTTCAGAAGGTAGTAAAGAATAGCCTAATGTAGTTACTTCTGTAAAGTCTGTAATTGCATTTACCCAATCTTCCATGTATAAATAGGTTTTTCCTCGTAATGCAAGAGCTGATCCTCTGGTGGGACGTCCTATATCTTCTGCTCCCCAGGATTGTGGAAGTCTATTTATCGCTTCAGTAAGGTCTGCAATAATTGCTTCATGATACATTTCTGCCGTTGCATTAGAAGGAAAGAATTCTTCTGGGTTTTGAGGGTCAGGTGTTTGCATAACAAGTGGTGCCGTTCCAAAAAGATTTAACAAATACCAATTGCAAAATGCACGTTGAAAATGTGCTTGTCCTAAAATTTGATTTTGAACTTCTCCGGATAGCACACCATTTTCTGCATCTTCTTCTATAATTCTATTGGCCCTGGATATAGATTGGTATAATTGAGGATATAAGTCTACTGCCCACCTTGAAATACCTGGCTGTCCTTCTAATGTAGACATGGTCGTATTTTGTTGAAATGGGATTACATTATATGCGTCTGAACGTAGCATTGCGCCTGTATGGATAACTCGCCCCCAAAATAATACTGCAGTTATTGAATGGTACATTCCATTTACTGCAAGTTTAAAGTCATTTTCTGTTTGAAAAAATGCTGGTTCTGCTACGTTATTTGGATTTGAAATGTTAAGGTCTTCTTCATTACAGCTATAATAAATTACTACAAAAAGTAATAACATTATAAAAGGGAATAATTTTTTAATAGTTTTCATATTGTATTCTTTTTTGTTTTTAAAATGACATTTGTATCCCAATTACAAAGGTACGAGGTCTTGGTTGTGCTCTTACATCTAGCCCCCTGTCAAAAACAGAATCAGCATTAGTTAATGGCGTAAAACCAAAGAAACCGCGATTAGTTCCTAATCCACTATTGTTAGATCCTATTTCGGGGTCATATCCAGAATAATTTGTAATAGTAAATACATTCTGAATATTTGCAAATACTCTAGCATTAGAGATCCATTCTTTTCCTATGAAATCATTAAAACTATATCCTATTTCGAGTGTCTTAAGACGGAAAAAAGAACCGTCTTCTACAAAGAAATCTGATGGGAGTTGGTTCCCAGCTGTATCTTGAGTAGTTACACGAGGAAGATTTGTATTTGGGTTTGCAGGAGTATAGGCATCTCTTACAATTCCAAGTTTGTTATCGTCTAAGAAGAAATATCCAAAGAATTTGGTAACATTATAAATTTCGTTTCCTTGAACTCCATTAAAGAAGGCTCCAAGATCCCAGTTTTTATAATTTGCAGAAAAGTTAATGCCATATGTGAAATCTGGTGTTGGATCACCTAAAGAGGTCTGGTCTTCATCATTTATGATGCCATCATTATTAATATCAACCCTTCTGAAATCACCTGGTTGCAGTAAAGCTCTTCTGTCAGGGTCATTAGCTAAGAAAGGATCATTATCTATTTCTGCCTGGCTATTATAAATGCCATCGGTCTCGAAACCAAAGAAAAATCCTAAAGGTTGCCCAACTTCAAAACGATTTGCTCTTAATCCTTCTTCATTATACGAGGGACCTACAATTGGATTTGGAGAGTCTGTTAACTCGTTTTGGATGGCAGAAAGATTAACACCTACATTGAATGTGAAATCACCACCTTTGTCATACCTATAGGAGGCTTCAAATTCAAAACCTTTATTATTAATAGATGAAGCGTTTTGAAATACTGGATTTACAGATCCATTAGAATCTGGAATAGCAACGGCCTGAATCACGTCCTCATTATCTCTATTAAAATAGTCAAAACTTAATTTTAAGTCATTGTTTAATAATGAAGTATCTAATCCAAAATTGATAGTTTTTGATGTCTCAAAACTTAATGTAGGATCGACTAAACTTGTAATTGCAAATCCTGGGATTTGTCCTGAAGAACCACCAAATGTGGTAGGGGAATTAGGTTCTACCACAGATTGGTTCGAAAAAGGATCTACGTTTTGAGATCCTAATTCTCCATATCCAGCTCTTAGTTTGAGTGAATTAAAGAGTCCATCTTTATTAAAGAAATTTTCATCACTAATGACCCATCCGGCAGAGAAAGAAGGGAATGTACCTGTATTAAATCCATCTGCAAAAAGAGAGGTCTTATCACGTCGTACTATGGCAGTGAATAAATATTTTTGTTTGTAATTGTAGTTTACACGTCCAAAAAATGAGAAAAGTTTATTATCAAAACGTCCTCCACCAGAATTTATAATATTATCGGCAAACTGAGCTATATTGGTAATATTATTACTAGGGAGTCCTTCTGCATAAATAGCAAGTGTGTTTGTAGTAATATCTTGACGGGCACCACCTATAAGAAGATCAAAATTATGTTCTCCAATGCCTTTTTTATAGTTAAGAGTAGGTTCGACATTTGTAGCATAACGTTCTCCTCTTACCTCTGTAAGATCGTTGAGTGGGTTAGCATTAGTCTCACTATCTATATTACTTTGAAAAAATGTGGGTTGAAAGGTATTTCTATAAAAACTGGTATATTCGGTTCCTACATTAAGCTTTGCAGTAAGTCCTTCGATAATTTCATATGAAAAATTTAAATTACCTAGAAAATTACGTTCTGTATTTTGATCATTTACTAATTGTGCGTTAGCAAATTTATTTGTCCCTCCAATTCCAAAAATTGGATCATTAATAGCCTCAAATCCACCTTCATTTTCAGGAGCAAAAGGACGAATAATAGGTACGGTACCTCCTTGGTTACCAAAAGCATTATTACGAGTAAATCTGTTTTCAGAAAATCCAAAAGATTCTTGAATTTTAAACTTTCCAATTTTAAATTCACTATTTAAACGTACATTTTTACGATTAAATTCTTCACTTATTAATAATCCTTCTTCATCATAATAGTTAGCACTAAAAAAATACTTTGAGTTTTCGCCACCACCAGATATATTAAATCCAAAATCTTGAATTGTACCCGAGTTTATGCTTAAATCTTGAAAGTCTGTGTCGATTCCTGGATTAGGAATATTTCCTTCAAGCCCATCATTAACTCTACGTTGATTAAGAAATGCAATATATTCGGAGCCGTTAAGTAAATCAAGTGTTTTGGCTTGCGTATTAATTCCACTTCGTATATCAATATTTACTGTAGGAGAAGAATCTTGTTTACCTCGATTGGTAGTAACAATAATAACTCCATTTGCAGCACGAGAACCATATATGGCTGCAGATGTCGCATCTTTTAATACTTGCAGATTTACAATATCTTTTGGATTTAAATAATTGATATTATCAGAAATGGCACCGTCAACAACATATAGAGGAAAGGAATTTGTCAAAGAGCTTACTCCACGTACAAAAACGTTTGCAGGACTACCAGGAGCACCCCCGGCAGTTTCTACCTGAACTCCTGCAAGTTTTCCTTGTAAGGCCGAGGTTGGATTTGCTGTAACAACTTGATTGATATCTTCTGATTTAATTTGAGATATAGCACCAGTAAGATCTCTCTTAGATTGTGTACCATATCCTACAACAACGATTTCATCAAGAGCAGCAGCATCTTCTTGTAATGTTAAGTCAATAACAGATTGTCCGTTTACAGGAACTTCTTGAGTGATAAAACCTAGATAGCTAAAGGTTAATGTAGCATCGTCAGCTACATTGGATAAGGTGTATTTACCATCAAAATCTGTCGTAGTTCCATTTTGTGTTCCCTTTACTATGATGTTTACTCCAGGGAGAGGCCCCTGAGCCTCTGTTACTGTACCAGAAACTGTTTGTTGTGCAGAGACTGAAATAACAAGCCCAAATAAAAACATCATAATACTAGTGAATGTTTTTTGATTCATATGATTTGTGTTTATTGATAAAGTTTTGATTTCTTTTTTATTAAAAGCCAAGAAAGTGTAATTGTTTAATATGCTATGATACACTATGCTACTATGCAAATATAAAATTTTTTTTCACATAATTATAATTTGATGTTAATAAAACCAAGAATACTACATTTAAAATGTTAAAATTATATGATTTTTAAACAATTGGTTTTGAAAACTATTAGGGGGTCTTGCAAGAATCCCTTTGTTTTTCTCGAATTCAGAAGCGAAAAAGTAATGTTTTGAAGAAAATGAGGAAAAAGTATAAATATTCTTTATAATGAGTTACGTTGTCTTAGGTAAGTAGGTATAATTTCTTGTATAGGGTTTCTTTCTTTGACAAAAATAGCAGCTTTTTTGGCCATGATTTCAAAATCTGTTGAGATTGTTGTTATTCCTCCAAAGGCAATTTCTTTTACAATATTATCATCATGTGCCAGGATCCCGATATCAGAGCCTATTCTATATTCCATTTTTCGAGCATCTTTTAGTACTTGCCAGAGGTATGTATCACTAATAGAAAAGAATACGGTACCTTTTTTTACGATATTGGATTCATAACTTTCTACTACTTTACCCTTAATATTATACTCCTTAATAAAACGTTTAAACGCATATAAAATATCGGGTGGTAAATCGGTATTTTCTTTAAAGAAAAGTACAAACTTGTCATACTTTTTAATTACGGGAGCAAGTTCTACTAGTTTATTATATGTAACCTCTTCAAATTCCTGAGCAATATATGAATACTCTTTTGGCATTTTTAGGTAACGGTCAATAAGCACTAATCTATCTGAAGGAATTTTTTTTAGAAGAGGAATTACTTCTTTATTTTGTATTGGAGCTATAACATACATTCCATATTTACGCGAAATGTTATCCATTATGGTTTTAAAAAGAGTAAGATTAGTATGGTGGAAAAAGATATCGATATGGTATTTTTTCCCAAGTTCTTTTCTAAAAGTATTATAAAACTCTTCTTGAAAACTGTGAAATGCAAATAGAATCAGTGCTACCTTTAAAGTAACTTTGGTCTCTTGACTTATAATATAATATCCTTTGAGATTTTTGGATTCTACTAACCCTCTTTCCTTTAATTCGGTATATGCTTTTACAAATGTTTTTCGAGCATAACCTATTTCAGCTACCATTTCGTTTATAGAAGGGAGTTTGTCGCCTACTTTAAGAACTCCAGAATCTATGGCTTCGATTATTCCGAGAACAATCTGTTCATGTTTAGAAACAGTATGTATATCTTGTAAGTCGTAAATC
Source organism: Aquimarina sp. AU119 (assembly GCF_900312735.1). Taxonomy (NCBI): domain Bacteria; kingdom Pseudomonadati; phylum Bacteroidota; class Flavobacteriia; order Flavobacteriales; family Flavobacteriaceae; genus Aquimarina; species Aquimarina sp. AU119. The sequence continues at coordinate 598,654 of NZ_OMPF01000014.1, forward strand.
TTCTCTAATAACGGCAGCATATTATTTTATATGTTTTAAAATAGGGATAATTCTAAATTAAATTTCAAAATTATACCCTGATTCTTGTAATTCCCTATATCTTTTATAATCAAACTTGTATAGATAAGCCCCTTTTTTAGAAGTGGTTCTATCTTTTTCATCTAATTTGATAATTACGTCAAAAGAAAGGATTTTTTTTCTAAAATTACGGGTATCAAACTTTCTTCTATAAATAGCTTCATAAAGGGTTTGTAATTTAGGGATTGTAAATTTCTTTGGCAATAGCTCAAAACCAATGGGTTTATATCTGGCAACTTCCTCAATTCTTTTTAACGCATCAATACTCATTTGATTGTGATCCAGAATTAAATTTGGGATATTATCGATCTCATACCATTTTGCTCCTTTCTCCTCTACAATCTTTTTAATAGCATTGTCGATACGAATTAAAGCATATTGAGCGACAGAAATACATCTGTACCCAGGATCTCGGTCTACAGATCCATAAGTTTTTAATTCTTTCATGTAGACATTTTCCAAGCCGGTAAAGTCTTTGAGAATTCTAATGGCGGCATCAGAAACACTTTCTCCAATTTTTACAAAACTTCCGATTAGAGATAATGAATCTTTAAATGGGTCAATACGACGATCAAAAACGAGAAGTTTTAATTTTTGATTATCAAATCCGAAAATAATGCAATCAACTGCTACATAGAACTTGTCTTTTTCGTTATATATATCCATATCAAAGCCTTGAGTTTTTAAAAAGATTTTACTTTTAACACAAAGTAAGCAAAAAAATATAGTTCTATAATAATAAATGTAAAAAGTACATTTATTATATTTGCTTCCTTAAAAGTAAATATTGGCATATATTACCAAAAGACTAAAGTATATAAGAAATGGAAAATGATCATGAAGGATTTATATCCAATTTTAAAGCAGAGCTGGTAATTTTATCACCTGGTAGGATTAATTTCATCGGTGAACACACTGATTATAACAATGGATTCGTTTTACCTACTGCAATTGATAAAAAAATTATTTTTTCATTTAGAAAAAATAATACAGATTCTCAGTGTAATGTATATAGTCAAACGTATAAGAAGAAAATCCAGTTTGACCTAAATACATTGAAACCTAGTAATGAGGAATGGGAGAATTATATTCTAGGAGTAATGAATGAACTCAGTAAACTTACGGATAAGATAAGAGGCTTTGATTGTATTGTTAAAAGTGAGTTACCTATAGGTGCAGGAATTAGCTCTTCTGCAGCACTAGAATGTGGACTGGCTTATGGACTTAATGAACTTTTTGATCTAGAATTGCCTAAAATAACATTAGTAGAGTTATCTCAAAGAGCAGAACATAATTATGTAGGAACAAAATGCGGGATTATGGATCAGTTTGCTTCTGTCATGAGTGAAGATCATAAAGTAATCCTCTTGGATTGTAAAACTCAGGAATATAGGTTAATTGATGGTAATTTTGATCCATATAAAATTTTATTACTGAATACCAATGTTTCTCACAATCTTGCAGAAAGTGAATATAATACCAGAAGAGCAGAATGTGAAGAAGCTGTGGCAATGATTTCAGAGTCATATGATAAGGTAAAATCTCTTAGAGATGTTACAAAAAGTATGTTGGATGAATTTAAAAAGAAACTATCTCCGTTGCATTATGAAAGAGCGTCTTATGTGATTGAAGAAAATGATAGAGTACTTCAAGCTTCAGAATCATTGGAAAAAGGAGATTTACAACGATTTGGAAAACTTATGTATGCCTCTCATAATGGGTTGCAACATCAGTATGAAGTAAGTTGTAAAGAACTGGATTTTCTAGTTGATTTTTCTAAAGACAAGACAGAAATTGTCGGATCCAGAATGATGGGTGGTGGTTTTGGAGGATGTACAATAAACCTAATTCATGAGGATTATATAAATGAATATGTTGATTTAGTAACAAAAGCCTATAAAGAGCAGTTTGATATCGAACTAACCTCTTTTATAACTGTTCCAAGTCAAGGAACTTCAATACAAGAATAATGATGCAAGATTTTAACGATAACCCACACAGACGATTTAATATACTGACAGGAGAATGGATTTTGGTTTCTCCGCATAGAACCAAAAGACCTTGGCAAGGAAAAAATGAAGAACCAGCAAAGTTTTCTCAAGTCTCTTATGATGAGAACTGTTATTTATGTCCGGGAAATACAAGAGCAAGCGGAGATGTAAATCCTGAATATACTGCGCCTTTTTCTTTTACTAATGATTTTGCAGCGTTATTACAAGACGTCCCTGAAGAACAATTTGATGATGGATTATTAAAAGCAGAATCTGAAAGTGGTATTTGTAAAGTGGTTTGTTTTTCACCAAACCATGCACTTACCTTACCAATTATGAAAGTTGAAGAGATTACGCAAGTAATTGCACTTTGGCAGGAGGAGTTTATTGGGCTTGGAAAACGTAGTGATATTAACTATGTTCAAATATTTGAGAATAAAGGAGCAGTGATGGGCTGCAGTAATCCACATCCACATGGCCAAATATGGGCACAAAGATCAATTCCTGAAGAGATTATCAAAAAAACTCAACAACAAGAACACTATTGGAAAGATCATAAAAAATCTCTTTTAGGAGCGTATCTAGAACAAGAACTTGAGTTAAAAGAAAGAATTCTGGTAGAAAATGAACATTTTGTAGCTTTGGTTCCGTATTGGGCGATTTGGCCATATGAGACGATGATTATTCCGCGTAGAAAAGTAGAAACCATTGATCAGTTAACAGATGAAGAAGTGCGTGATTTTGCAGATATAATTAAAATATTGACCATTAAATATGATAATATTTTTAAAACATCATTTCCTTATTCGGCAGGAATTCACCAGGCACCTACAGATGGATTAAATCATGAAGAATGGCATATGCATATGTCCTTCTACCCACCTTTATTGCGCTCATCTACGGTAAAGAAATTTATGGTTGGATATGAATTGTTTGCAAATCCACAGCGAGATATTACTGCAGAACAAGCAGCATTGACGATCAGATCACAAAGTAATGAACATTATACTAATTCGATATAAATAGGTAGTAAGATTTTTGAAATTTCGTGGTTTGAATTAGATAACAAGAAAGCTAAAGTTCTAAGCACTACTATTCAAAACTTTTATAGGGATCTTATTTTTGAAAAACCTAGATGTAATCTTTTTTCGCCAAAATATAAATAAGAGAAATTAATGTTTTGGCTTCAAATCTTTTTTTAAGAGCATTTATTCTATGTTCTATGGATCTTAAGCTATAAGGTTCAATATGATTCTTTTTAAGATAATTAGAAACATCGACTTGTGTTAACCCTATTTTTAGCTTGTCGAGTATAAGTTTTTCATACTCGTCAAGTGTTTCATTGTCGTTCATCATTGACATTTTAAATACTTCGGCTAAAATCAGAAATAAATAGGAATACTATTTATGGTTTTCCGTAATGGGGATAAATATTTATATGAAAAGAATTAAAAATCATTGATACTTCAAAAAAGGAGAATGCTGTGTCATCATTGAAATTTTTTACAATAAAAGTAAAGCGATTTTTTATCTACTGGTTTTCAGGTATATTTTACAATTTTCGATGTAATATAGGTCTTAATTAATATCTTGGTAGAAGCAAAATACAAATTTGTTGCATCAGCACATGAAACCGATACTACACTTTTCCATTTTACTTTTGTTTTTGTCTTTTTTTTATATAGGATCAGGGCAAATATTAGATGTTAATGAACTCAAGCAAAAATTAGAAGACGCTAAAGCAGATACGATTAGAATAAAACTAATGTGCAATCTGGCCAGAGCAAATGAAGGTGTAGATTCTTTGAGTGTTTTTCAATATGGCTATGAAGCATTGAGATTAAGTAAAAAGCTACGCTATTCATATGGTACGGCTCTTTCCTATAAGACTATTGCCGATGGCTATTTAAGTTATTTTGATATAGAAAATTCGAAGAATTACTATTTTAATGCTCAAGAAGAAGTAGAACATCTTTTGAAAAAAGATTCTACAAAAGTGTACCTTCAATTATGGGCAAAGATCAATTTTAATCTTGGGGTTTTATATGGATATCAAGGAGATAATGAACAAGAGATTGCGTATGTAGAAAAGACTATTCCTATTGCCAGACAAATAAAAGACACTTTATTTTTAGCCATTGCAAATACTAATTTAGGGATAAAGTATATGAATTTTGCACAATTTAATAAAGCATATACATATTTTGAAAAAAGCGGACCTCAATATGAGGCACTTAATAATCCCGACGATATTATATTTGATCGCCTTAGTTTTTCTCTATGCCTATATGAGATGGATTCTCTTTCGACTATGAAAACAACATTAGATAAGGTGAAGTTTTACTTAGATAAAGTTCCTAAGTCAATTTATAACTATAAATATTATTCACATTTAGGGCTTTATTTAAGTGGAGTAAAAAGGTATGAAGAAGCAATAGAAATGTATGATAAATCATATGAATTATTACAAAACAATAAAATAAGATCTGAGTATGCTTCACTATTTATAAAATATGCTGAAACATACGAACAACTGGGAAATCTTAAAATGAGCAAAAAGTATATGATGGATTTTTTGCAAGAGTCATTAAAATCAGGCAATGATGTAAGTCGTGCCAAAGCATATTATAGATTAGCTAGGTACGAATCAAAAATCAAAAACTATAAAAAAGCTCATCATTATCTCAATCAATATATCCATCTTTTAGATAGCTTAGATATTCAGGAAACATCAAACAGGATTCAACAATTAGAGTTTCAATATCAATCAGAAAAAAAAGAAAAAGAGATTCTGGCATTAACCAATGAAAAAAACATAGTCGCTTTTAATTTAGAAAAAAAGCGATCAGAAGGATATTTAATGATTATAGCAATTATTACTTTGGTTTTTGTGTTGTTGGTAGGATATCAAATATATAGGGATAAATCAAGAGAAAGCCGTTTGGCTGATAGAAAACATGCAGAAGAAATGGTAGCACTAAAACATGAGCAGCAGGCGAAGATTTTTTCTGCTATGATAGAGGGTCAGGAAAGAGAACGAAAACGATTGGCGATTGATCTTCATGATGGTTTGGGAGGAAGATTATCTGCGATTAGTTTGAAGTTGTCTAAATTGGATAAAGACAATCTCAAAACGTATCCGAAACAAGAATTAAGTAATGTACAAAATGATATTCGGGAATCGTTATCAGAGTTACGAGGTATTGCCAGAAACTTGATGCCAGAGACACTTATTAAATATGGTTTAGAAGCTGCACTAAGAGACTATTGCACTAATATGAATAGTAATGAAAGTCAAGTCACACTTCAGTTTTATGGAGATGATAAGAAAATTGCAATTCATAATCAAGTTACCATGTACAGGATAGTCCAGGAATTGATTAATAATGCTATCAAACATGCTAAGGCTTCAGAGGTTTTGGTTCAATACATCCACGAAAATGAGAAAATAGATATCATTGTAGAGGATAATGGAGTTGGTTTTAATGCATCTTCTATTAAAGATAAAAAAGGTATGGGATTAGATAACCTAAAAACAAGAGTTGATTATTTAGAAGGTTTTTTTGAAATACAATCAAAAATAGATGAAGGGACCACAGTTACAGTGCAAATCAATGCGTAGTATGAAAAAAGAATCAATAAGAACAGTAATAGTTGATGACCATCAGATGGTTATTGAAGGTCTTAAAACATTATTAAACGGATATGAGAGTATTGAGATTACTTCTTTTTTTACTACAGGGAAAGCCGTTTTGGAGTTTCTAAACAATCAACCCGTAGATATTGTTTTATTAGACGTAAACTTACCAGATATAAATGGTGTTGAGATTTGTAAAATTATTCATGAAAAGTATCCAGAGACAAAAACTCTAGGGTTAAGTACTTATAATGAGCCTAGTATTATCAATCAAATGATAAAAAATGGAGTTAAAGGATATCTGTTAAAAAATGCAACTGCAGATGAATTGGTTCATGCTATTACTCAGATCCATAATGGAAACTTTTATTTTGGAAGTGAAATTCAGAATATTTTGGCTTCTTCTATTACTGATGATAAGGATGCGCCACCAAAACTAACCCGACGCGAAAAGCATGTCTTAACTCTAATAGCGAATGGTAAAACTACGAATCAAATCGCTGAGGAATTATTTATTAGTCCATTGACTGTAGAAACTCATAGAAGGAATCTAATTAGAAAAATGGAAGTTACCAATGCGGCTGCTTTGGTTAAAATTGCAATTGACAAGAACCTGATTTAAGCAAATCAATACATATCAAAATTAATAATCCCAACACAAGCTATTATTCCAGTTTTTATGAAAAAAATGAAACAATTAATTAGTACTGCGATAACCTTGATTACTATTATTACCTATGGTCAGAAAAATGATAAAGTCGATTTAAAGTGGAAGTTGGATGAAAACGAAACTTTAATTTATAAAATTATAGAAAGTAAAATTGACACTTCTACTACTGGTTCTAAAGTTGATGATTTGATTAACGTGCTGAAAAATGATGAAGTAACTCAGGTCAAAAAAACACAACTCTTATTACAAGAAGTAAGCGATTCTATGCAAAAGATTATTAAGAGAACAGAACTCACTCATGTTAGTCCAAATGTAATTGACATAGTAATAAGTCAGAAAAAAAAGACAAGATCAATATCTATGCAAGAAAATAAAGAGAATGTAAATCGACAAATTTTGGTAAGAGGATCGGTATACGAAGATGGAAGTATTCATAGTTTTTGGTTAGATAATTTTTTAAAAAATAAAATAGCACTCTTTTTTGAACTACCAACCAAGTCCGTGGGTGTTGGAGATACTTGGAAGATAGATGTTAATACAATGAATATACACCGAAGATTTAAATGTGATTCTGCATATAAAACGAATAAAGTACGGCTAGTTGATTTAAAAAAAACAAATAAGGATACTATAGCGATTATAAAATATGAGATAGAAGAATACTTTAAAGGATCAAATACATACAATTCTAGTACTAAAGAAGAAAAAATGATGAAGTTTGGATATTATGCAACTGCAGAATTTTCTATACATAACGGAAGATGGATTTCTTACAATGCGATAATGGAAGCTGAAGAACGTAACAGAAGAGAAAACATGAAATTTGTTTTGACTTATCGTTTAATAAAAGAATGATTATTCTTTATTTCCTGAAATACTTTTCTTTTGAACCTTGTTTAAAACCTTTTTAGATCATAGTTATACCCGAAAACCAGTAGAAAAAAATACAATGTTTAGGGTATTTTTTTATGTAAAATGATCCCCTAATTTTGATTCTAAATTAACTGATTAATAAATAGTTACTAAGTGAGGTGACATTTGTTGATAGCTTAAAATTTTGATTTTGGAAACAATACAGTGGATTCCCTTGTTTTTAAGTCTTGTACTATTTTCATGTACTGATAATGACAATTCACCTGATAAAGAAATAGAACAGGCATTAAATCCAAAAGTTGAAGGTAAAATTTTTATAGGAAACAAGGTGAACGGCGGATGGATATTAGATTTAGATACCGGGCACTATAGTAAGATTCCAAATACAGATTGGGATGAGAATCCTAATTACCCAGGACTTGCAAGTTTTAGTGCAGCAGCATTATACTATGGAAACGGGGAGTTCGTAGAAACGATTGAGAATTGTGTGGTAGAATTTGGTAATGATAAAGATTGTATTGTTTTTCACAATAATGATGGAAACATAAACGGAAGTTTTCAAATTTCAGACATTGCTTTAGGTACAGCTAGACTTTCGCCAGATGGTACTTCTGTGGCTATAACAGTAGAAAATGAAGGTAATCCCTTTAAAATATTACATGTATATAATCGCTCCGGAGAGTTAATGAGAGTATTCGATAAAAGAAAAATTAACAGTGATGATTTTTCATGGACAACAAGCAATCAAATTGTTTATATATCAGGACAGTCAATTTATGTTTCAAATTCAGATGTGCCAATAATCACTTTTAGAGATGAAGGTATAATTCCGGGAGAACCTTCTATTAGTCCTGATGGAACCCAAGTTGTTTTTACTTTGGGAGAAGATACTAGTCAAGGAGTAGAAGGAACTATCTGGTTAATTAATATTGATGGTACTGGGCTTCGACAATTGACCACAAAAGAAATGGATCTTCCTGTAACTCCATCTCACAAATCAGCGATATGGTCTCCAGATGGGCAATGGGTGTTTGTGGTCGATGGTACATCGATTGAAGGAAATGCTTATGTTGTTCCCGCAGATGCCCAAAAAGTTGAGTTAACTCAAAAAAGAAATACACTAGCAGTTCCTGTGCTATCATATTTTCGAGAAACTTTTGAATTTCAGGATAATGATCCTATCTCTTTAAGTAGTCAATTTGGAGTGAATTATGGAGAGATTTATTGGTTGCCATAAGCTAAAATGCATTTTACACTTCATTAGGATTTGAACAAAATTATAGCTTGAAATAATTTATCTCGCTTTAAAAATTCACATAAATCATTTTAAATTAAATACTAAAAACAAACGATTAATTATGAAAACTTTTTTTATTTCTGCCATCATTTTATTAAGTGCTTTTTCTGTTCACGCACAGAAAGATGTAGTATTTGGTATAAAAGCAGGGCTTAACTTTTCAAAATTTGGCAAAGATGTAGATGCTGATGGACGTACTAGTCTTTTTATTGGGGGATTGGCTGATATTACATTAGACAATGAACAATTTCATATTCAACCTGAAATACTATATTCTTCAGAAGGATCAGAAGATCTTGAAGCCAATTTTATAAGAGTATTAGGAGTTGGGAAATATTACCCTATGGATGAGTTAAGTCTAGAAGCAGGGCCTCAATTTGGCTTCTTGATCTCTGGTGATGAAGCAGTAGAAGATAATGCCAAATCATTCGATTTTGGATTGACTTTTGGAGTTGGATATGAATTAAGCGATATAGGTCTTTTGTTCAATCTTAGATACAATGTTGGTATTGCAAATCTTGGAGAAAATGATGTAGATACTAATATGTCTAGTTTTCAACTAGGAGTAGGATATAAATTTTATTAAGTTTTTAGATATTAAGTAATTTTTTTATCCAGAGTGGCTTTTTAAAATCCTGCTCTGGATTTTTTCAATAAATAAAATTTGAGACAAATGAAAATGGCAGGTTTTGGTCCACGATTGATCGCAATATTATTAGATGCATTTTTGATAAGCATCATCATAATCTTTATAGGTTCTGCAGTGCTTAAACTTTTTTTGGGTAATGTAGAAACCTTGTTAAGCAAACTTAATGGGGATGAACTATTAATGGGGGTATTGTTCTATTGTATTGGAATACCAGTACTAACAATATTGTATCAATCCTTGTTTGAGTCTTCTAAGTTTCAGGGAACTCCAGGTAAAGTGATTTCTAATATCAAAGTTGTGAATTACAATGGCGATAAAGCCTCATTTTGGTTTTGTATACTACGTAACGCTTCCAGGGTATTATCTTCTTTCTTCATGATTGGATATTTGATGGTATTTTTTACCAAAGAACAACAGACACTTCATGACATTATATCAAAAACTTATGTGGTGAAAAGGTAAAAGAGACTACCTGTTTTTTTGTTTTATAAATCATTAGAGAAAAAAACTTCCTTTAATTTATAAGGATTATTTATCGATTTGGATTATTTTATAACCGTTACTATATTTGTAGCCTATATTGATACCACAATAGATGCTATTACTCACCTGTAGAATTACTTTACATTATATATGTCTAGTAAAATAAGGACAAAGTTTTAAATACTATTCAATAAGTAATTCTGAATATCAGTTAATTTTTGTTGAAGTTTTGACAAAATAGATAAGCATTATGTAACTTTAATAAAAAGTAATTCTGATAAGAGCTATAGAATTAAAGTGATATCAATTGAAATATTCGATGGCGAATTGTATATTACCGATTTTAAAAATATAAGATAAAAGAATGGAACTAATCGAAAAAGCTTTGGAGTTTGAAAGTAGAACGATGAGTAATATGACTACAAGTGATAGAGTTGAAGCTTCTAGAGAGGCTAAAGCTCTTATTTTAAGTATTAATCAGGTCTATAAAGAAACTAAAGATCCTGAACTTATGGATATTATGAAGCGACTTACCGCTAAAAAACAAAAAATAGAAAAAAGATTAAAAGGACTTCCTCCTGAGACAATTTAAATATTGATATATGTTTAGATTATTTAAAAATAATCTGAAGTAGAAGTTTTGCAAAAGAAATATGAGAAGTTAATGAGTCAATGATATGAATTATCTGGCATTAAATTATGCAGAAAGTGATAAAAAATATACAGAGACCGAAGAAATTCTCAAGAAAATAGAAGAACTTCAGAGAAAATAGTTTCTAAAGGAAAATATATAATATAGGGAATGAACATAAGGTATTTTCTTGGATCAATACTAATCATTCCCCTTTTACCATTGATGTATATTCAAGGTAAATCAATAAGATCAAAAGTACCCACCCTACCAGAGGCTAAAGGAAATCAAGGTATAAGTTTTGGGACCTCTGAAAAAAGACTTCGGGTACTTGCCATTGGAGAAAGTACAATCGCTGGAGTTGGTGTTAAAACCCATCAAGAAGGTTTTACGGGTTCGTTTGCAAATGAACTTGCATTAAAATTAGAATCCAATATCCACTGGAAAGTATATGCAAAAAGTGGGTATACTGCAGAAAAAGTAACAGAACGAATTATTCCCAAAATTAATGAAATTGACACAGATATTATAGTCATTGGACTTGGAGGAAATGATGCATTTACTCTAAATAGTCCAAAAAAATGGAGGAGTCAAATACAAGAATTAATTTATCAATTACGATTAAAATTTAAAAATGCAATAATTATTTTTGCAAATATGCCTCCTATAAAGGAATTTCCTGCATTTACACCTCTCATAAAAGCAACAATTGGAAACTTAGTTGAAATATTGGGTGATGAGTTAGACGACATAGTCAATGATCAGGAAAATGTATACTATTATTCCCGAAAAATAACTTTGAATAATTGGACCAAAAGGCTAAATATAAAAGCAAAACCTTCAGAATTTTTTAGTGATGGAGTTCATCCCTCCAAGCTTACTTATCAAACCTGGGCCAAGGATATGGTAAACTTCATATTAGGAGAAAAAGAAATTAAAAGTAGTATAAAACATAAGCTGAGCTAACAATATTTTAATATTTCTTTTTATATCTATTGAATCGCTATAATTAGTTGAGATAAATCCTAAGTTTTAATAATCTTCTGTACATCAATTAGATACCTCGTATTTAGAGGGGTTCATGTATTTTTAAAAAACACTTATTGTTAAACTATAATGAATTAACATATTTTTGTTTAAGTATTTTGTAAATTTGTTAAACAATTTTAGAAAATGAAAAAAACACAACTTCCAACAAAAATTTGTAAAGTATGTAAGTTGTCATTTAGTTGGAGGAAAAAATGGGAACGTGTTTGGGATGATGTTCAATATTGTAGTGAACGATGTCGAAGAAATAAAAATAAGTAGATGAGCAGTACAGGTTTAGTTTGGTTTAGAAATGATTTAAGAATTAATGATAATAGTTCTTTACTTAAAGCTGTGACTGATAACGAAAATGTAATTGCAATATTTTTTTTTGATCCAAGGCATTTCGAATTAGGAACTTATGGATTTAAAAAAACAGAAAAGTATAGAGCTCTTTTCTTATTAGAAACGATAGCCGTTTTAAAAGAAAATTTAAAAAAACTTAATATTTCTTTGTTTGTATATCGTCAGTATCCAGAAGATGTTATTCCTCAATTTTTAGAAGGACAGAATATAAAAAAAATCTATCTTCAGAAAGAATGGACCTACGAAGAATCTAAGATCCTCAATACAGTAAAAAAAAGCACACAACGTTATGATTTAGAATGGGTAGAAACCTATGATCAGTTTCTTTTTCATCCAGAAGATATACCTTTTACTACAAATAGCGTTCCCCAGGTATTCACAGATTTTAGGAAGAAATGTGAGAGATACACTTCGGTTAGATCCACAACTACGGTGTCTCCGTTATCTATGAACAATAAAGTCAAAAATGAGACTAATATTCCTTCTCTTTCAGATTTAGGATTTGAGAATTTTGAAATAGATTCCAGAACGGCATTTCCTTTTAAGGGAGGAGAAGATCAGGCGTTAGATCGTGTTGATGAGTATTTTTGGAAGACCCAACAACTCTCTCGTTACAAGAAGACCCGTAATGGACTATTAGGAAAAGAGTATAGCTCCAAACTTTCAGCCTGGTTAGCAAATGGAAGTATTTCTCCTAGAATAATATATCACGAAGTTAAAAAATATGAAAAACAAATTACCAAAAATGATTCTACCTATTGGTTGATTTTCGAATTAATTTGGCGAGACTTTTTTAAATATACCTCTCTAAAACATGGTAACAACATATTTAAGATGGGAGGCATTCTTTACAAAGATTATCAATGGAAAAATAATAAAGAATCTATCGATAACTGGATCCATGGAAAAACTCTAGAACCTTTTGTAAATGCTAATATGATAGAACTTAAGAATACAGGATGGATGAGTAACCGAGGTAGACAAAATGTGGCATCTTTTTTTTCAAAAGAACAAGAATTGGATTGGAGAATTGGAGCATCATATTTTGAGTCTCTTTTGATAGACTACGATGTACATAGTAATTATGGAAATTGGTTATATGTCTCAGGTGTTGGAAATGATCCGAGAGATAGAAAATTTAATATAAAAACACAGGCAGAACGATACGATGGTCAACAAAATTATCAAAACCAATGGCTTCAAACTACTTTATTTTAATATATGATATTAAGACTATTACTTGGTGATCAACTTAATCAAAAACACTCGTGGTATACTGATGGAACTGAGGATGTTTGTTATTTTATGGCAGAAATGCGTCAAGAAACTGATTATACAAAGCATCATATACAAAAAATAGTAGCTTTTTTTAAAAGTATGCAGAATTTTGCGGATTGGTTGCAAAATCAAAAGTATCAAATCACATATTATAAATTAGATGATCCTGAAAATCAACAAGACTTAATACTAAATCTAAAAAAGATCATCAAAGAAAAAAACATTACCAAATTTGAATATCAGTTACCAGATGAATATCGATTAGATAAACAATTAGCAGAGTTTTGTAGCACATTATCCATAGAATTTGAGGCATTTGATACTGAGCACTTTTTGACAACTAGAACAGATCTTGCCATATTTTTTAAGGGGAAAAAACAATATACCATGGAGTATTTCTATCGCAATATGCGAAAGCAATATGACATTATGATGATCACAAAAAAAGACCCAGAAGGAGGTAAATGGAATTTTGACCAAAGTAATCGCAAAAAATGGAAAGGTGATCCTCCTATTCCAATAGAAGAAACCATAAAAAATGATATTAACGGGATAGTTGATTATATCAAAAAATGTGAGGTTAAAACTATAGGGAATATTGATGTAAGACACTTTAATTGGCCCACATCACGACAAGAAAGTTTATCGATCTTAACCTATTTTTGTGAACACTTATTGATTCATTTTGGAGATTATCAAGATGCAATGCATTCTGATGAGAAATACCTTTTCCATAGTAGATTATCTTTTGCGATGAATAGCAAAATGCTACATCCTTTGGAAGTAATAGAAACCGTAATTCAATATTGGAGAGCACATCAAGAGGATATTCAGATTTCTCAAGTAGAAGGTTTTGTTCGTCAGATTTTGGGTTGGAGAGAATATATGAGAGGAATATACTGGATGAAAATGCCAGAATATCAAAATATAAATGTCTTAGAAAATCAAAACTCACTCCCTGATTTTTACTGGACAGGAAAAACCAAAATGAATTGCCTTCATCATGCGATACAACAGAGTCTAGATCATGCATATGCGCATCATATTCAAAGACTTATGATTACAGGTAATTATGCATTACTTACACAAACACATCCAGATGAAGTTGATCAATGGTATCTGGGAATATATATCGATGCTATCGAATGGGTAGAGATCACCAATACGAGAGGAATGAGTCAGTTTGCTGACGGAGGAATTGTCGCGACCAAACCTTATGTATCTAGTGGTAGTTATATTAATAAGATGAGTAATTATTGTAAAGGATGTCATTATAAAGTTGCCAAAAAAACAGAAGATGATGCATGCCCGTTTAATGCTTTATATTGGAATTTCTTAGATGATAAACAAGAGTATTTTAAGAATAATCAGAGGATGAGTATGATGCTTAATTTATTGCATAAAATGGATAAAAAAAAGCTTGAGGCACTTAAAAAAAGAGCTAACCATATTATTAACGCACCCAATGAATATTAATAAACAAGAACATATCAATGTCGTTTGGTTTAAACGAGATCTTAGATTACAGGATAATGAAGCTATTAATAATGCTATTTTGGCGGATAAACCTATTTTATTGCTTTATGTTTTTGAAAATTCGCTTAAAGAAGATAATCATTATAGTGAGCGGCATTGGAACTTTATTAAACAATCTTTACAGGATCTCAACAAACAACTTTTGCCTTTTAAGACTAAAGTGTTAACGGTATCATCAGAAATACTTAAAACTTTTGGAACATTACAGCAGTTCTGGAAGGTTGACACTGTTTTTTCACATCAGGAGACAGGAATTAAAATAACATACGACAGGGATAAAAATTTTAGAACTTTTTGTAAAAACAATCTAATTACCTGGATAGAAAATGGAAATAATGGAATTTTTCGGGGATTAAAAAATAGAAAAACATGGCAAGAGGACTGTGAACAGTATATGCAACAATCACAATTTGAGTTACACTTAGATAACACAAATTTTATTCCGCTTGAAACACTTCATGAAATTGAAAAAGTTTTTGTTCTGGAAAATCTAGATACTCCAAAAAATAAAAGTTTTCAAAAAGGAGGGACTTCAAATGCTATGAAATATTTACAGTCTTTCTTTTATAATGGAAGATATAAAAATTACAGTTTTGATATTTCCAAACCAGAACTTGCACGTAAAAGCTGTAGTCGATTATCCCCCTATCTGGCGTGGGGTAATCTTTCTATTCGGCAAGTATGGCAATATGCAATGCAATTTAGGCAAATATCAGATCATAAAAAACAAGTTGATGCTTTTGCATCAAGATTACATTGGCAAGTTCATTTTGTTCAAAAATTTGAAATGGAAGACGTTATGGAGTTCGAAAGTATTAATAAAGGATACCGAAGACTTAAAAAGAACCTTTCAAAATCATATCAAATCGCATGGAAGGAAGGAAAAACAGGATATCCAATTATAGATGCATGTATGCGCTGCTTGAAGGAGACAGGATACATTAATTTTAGAATGCGTGCTATGGTAGTGTCTTTTTTTACTCATAATCTTTGGCAACCATGGCAGGCAGCAAGTGCACATTTATCGAGCATGTTTTTGGATTTTGAACCCGGAATTCATTTTCCACAATTGCAAATGCAAGCAGGGGAGACAGGAATTAATATACTTAGAATCTATAACCCTATCAAAAATAGCAAAGAGCATGACCCAGAGGGTATATTTATCAAAAAATGGGTATCAGAACTACAAAACGTTCCTGTAGAGTTTATCCATGAACCTTATAAAATGACAGTATTGGATCAAAAGTTTAACGATATTACAATTGGAGAGGATTATCCTCTGCCCATTGTAGATATTCATAGCACTCGTAAAAAAGCAAGCGATACACTTTGGAGTATGAAAGATGATGCTCTGGTAAAAAAAGAAAGTCAGCGTATTCTAAAAAAACATACACGACCTGATAGAAATAAACTTGATTAATATGAAGAAAAATTTATCCGTTAGAGATATTGACCGAATTATTGAAATGGCATGGGAGGACAGAACCCCATTCGAAGCTATTTTGATGCAGTTTAATTTAAAAGAACAAGATGTTATTGATTTGATGCGAAGAGAGATGAAGCTTTCGAGTTTTAAAATGTGGCGAAAACGAGTACAAGGAAGAAAGACAAAACATGTAAAGAAGCGTATTTTTGAAGAAGGAAGATTTAAATGTACAAGACAACGGCAAATAACACATAATAAAATCTCGAAACGTTAAGAGATTGAATTAATCAATTTGAAATGATCTTTATTACTAAAGAAAAATTGATTATTTTAAAAATAAATATTACATAAACACATATGAAAAAGAAAAAACCTGATCATGTAGTGTATAACGAAGAAGAAGAACGTTATGACGCAGCCCTAAAACCTTATGCTACTGATACAGGAGCTCCTGTAATTACAACTACAGATACAGTTGCCTGGAAAAATGCAAATATTTATAAAGTTAATAAGCAGGTTAAAGCACAATATGATGAGCTAAAAGCACAGTATGATGAGTTAATTGCCAAATTTGAATACAATAATTTGGTTTATGGAGCTAAGTTTAATTTTGAACCTGTGGTAGGAGAAGTATATCATTTATATAAAAACCATAAAGAAGAATCCTTTTTGTCTATTATCGCCCCAGAGGAATGTAGTTTTGAACATTTAGGAAGTTTCCGGCTTAATGCTGATAAAATGTGGGAAAGTATATAGATATAAGATTCTCTGGATAAATATTGATGGACATTATAAAAATTATACTATTTTCAAGATGTTTCAACCATTTTATGGCTAATTTCAAATTGCTTTGAATTAACGGGTTAGTGTATACAGCTTACATATACAAAGTAGTTTTAATATATGTGTCACTATAAAGTTGTTTTGTTCTTATGCACAAATCATTCTTTTTTGTTGATTTAATCATCATTTTCAAACCTCTCTATAGACGTATAGAGCCCAAAAAGAAGAGTTATTTTTATAACTATCTAATAAACGATTATTAAAGTGGAGAAGATGGGACTCGAACCCACGACCTCTTGACTGCCAGTCAAGCGCTCTAGCCAGCTGAGCTACATCCCCAATTGTTTTAGTCAGCACCTCGCAACACCAGCAGAGGGATTCTACTATCAAAATCTTTCTTTAGCACCGTATTTTCTTCCCAAAGCTTAGAAAAGAAGCCTCTTTTGCGTCTGAAAACACAAAGGAGGTCGGGATAATTTTCATTAAGATGTTCCAGAACCCCTTGAAACAATGTTGCATTTTCTGAAGATTTATACGATGAAACAATTTCACCTAAATCATTATGAAACTCAGAATCTTCAGGTAAAAATCCGGCAGTTTTTACTTGAAGTAATTTCATTTTAGCATTGAACGTATTTAATACTTCTTTTATAGGAATCAAGGCATTGTTCTTGTTTATGATACCTGATTTAATGGCCATAAGGACATTGTTAATCGGTTGAAAAGTATACATTTCAGGAATGATAAGTACAGGTATTTCAGTCTTTTTTACTAAACTTCCTGTAATTTCACCCAGAAAATAAGGAACCTTAATATCACTTATTTCAGCCCCCAGAATAATTAAATCAATAGCGTGTTGTAAATTAAACTTTGGGATAGCTTCTAGAATTTCTTCTTCTAACGGCAATGCAATAATATCAACACCTTTTTTATCAATTTTTGCAATTTCTTCTTCAATCGTAGATGCCTTAATTTCTTTTAATGCTTTATTTACAGAAGGCAAACTGCCTGATCTTGGTAGTTCCTTAAAAACCTCTACAACATATACTGTCGCATTAAGTTCCTTTGCAAAATCAATAGCATATTGTAACCTTGCGATACTTACAGAATGTTCAGATAAGCCTAGAGGAACTAATATATTCTTCATATACTATTTTGATTTGTGATTTAGCCTATAAAATTACGACTTTAGTGCTTTTACCAAGTAGGTTTTTTGATAAAAAATAAAAACTGAATATTCTAAGGATTTAGAGAGCATTTTAAAAAGATAAAATAAATCTATTTCTTAAAGTTTATTTAAATGTTTATTTGAATAGAATCGAAAGGTGCTAACTGAAATATAAAGTTAGTACTTTTGACTGATGATTCGTAAAGCATTTCTTTCTGATCTGGATATTATTTATCAGCTATCCCAAGCATGTGCTAAAGAGATGATAGCAAATGGTATCTATCAATGGAACGAGGAGTACCCTACTCTAGAGCGTTTTAAAAAAGATATAGAGCTCCATGAGTTATATGTTTTAGAAGAAAAAGATATTAAAGGGATTATTGTACTCACCGAGTTGATTGATGAAGAGTATGTTCCTGTTAAGTGGTTAACCGAAAGCAAGAATAATCTATATGTTCATCGCTTGGCAATCCATCCACAATTTTGGGGACAAGGATATGCACAACAATTGATGGATTTTGCAGAAGGATATGCAAGAGACTATGACTATCAATCTTTGCGGTTAGATACATTTAGCCAAAATAAAAGAAATCAGAAGTTTTATGAAACTAGAGGCTATAAGCGTTTGGGAGATATATACTTTCCAAAACAAAGTACGTATCCGTTTCATTGTTATGAGCTCATTATATGAGTAAAGTAATCGGTTTTAAAAATATTAATCGCTTAGCTGTCCCGGCTATTATTGCTGGTATTGCAGAACCTCTCTTATCCATAACAGATACAGCGATAGTAGGAAATATCCCCGAATATGGAACAGAATCTCTGGCGGCAGTTGGTATTGTGGGGTCTTTTTTGTCAGCACTAATATGGATCTTGGGACAAACCCGAAGTGCTATATCTGCTATTATTTCACAATATTTAGGAGCAGGTAAAATAGAAGAGGTAAAAACACTACCGGCACAAGCTATTTTCTTTAATGTGTCTTTAAGTATTTTGGTATTAGTGTCTACTGTGTTTTTTGTTGAAGAAATTTTTAAATTATATAATGCCTCAGGATTGATTTTGGAGTATTGCGTGGTATACTATGATATTAGGGTCTGGGGATTTCCACTAACATTATTTACGTTTGCCGTTTTTGGTATTTTTAGAGGCCTGCAAAATACATTTTGGCCAATGATTGTAGCTGTTATTGGCGCAGTAGCAAATATTGTTTTAGACTTTATTTTGGTATATGGAATTGATGATTTTATTACTCCAATGGGAATTAGTGGTGCTGCTTGGGCAAGTTTAGTTTCTCAATTTATAATGGCCGTTATAGTTTTTGTATTATTACTAGTTAAAACAGATGTTAGTCTTAGGCTACGTTTTCCGCTAAATAAAGAATTAGGTAGATTGGTAACCATGAGTCTTAATCTTTTTGTACGTTCAATAGCCTTAAACACAGCATTGTATTTTGCAACATCTCATGCTACCGATTATGGAGATGAGTATATAGCTGCATATACGATAGCGATGAATATATGGATGTTTACAGCCTTTTTTATTGATGGATATGGTGGTGCAGGTAATATTTTAAGTGGAAAATTATTAGGAGCAAAAGATTATAATTCGTTATGGAAATTAGGAAAACGTGTAAGTTCTTATGGGATTGGCGTTAGTCTAATTTTAGCAATATTTGGATTTATATTTTATTATAAAATAGGAGAAGTATTTACTAGCGAGGTTATTGTACTGGATACATTTTATAGTGTCTTTTTTATTGTTTTAATCGTACAGCCGATTAATGGTTTGGCTTTCGTATTTGACGGAGTTTTTAAAGGCCTGGGTGAGATGGGGTATTTAAGAAATGTGTTACTGGGAGCAACATTTTTAGGGTTTATTCCTACCCTCTATCTATGTGACTATTTTGATTTAAAATTGTACGGAATTTGGATTGCATTTACTGTATGGGCTCTTTTTAGAGGGGTAGCACTCGTCATAAAATTCAGAAATAAGTTCCTGCCTTTAATTGCTTCTAATAGAAATTAAAAAGAAGCATATACAATAGTAAAGGAGCATATATAAGAATTAAAAAAATTCCAATTCGTAATCTGTTTTTTTCAAAAAATTGTTCCATCATCATCAGTTTTTAGTAAGATCCCCATTTTAAAGTAAAAGACGAATTCTATTACAGATAGTTGCGATTGATTACGTATCTGTAATAAAATATTATCTATTTTTATAGAAAAGTAGTAACAAAAATGATACCAGAATCCAGAGGAAGTCTCTATACACATATCGAAAATACTGTTGCAACAATAGAATTTGGTCACCCTGCCAGTAACTCTTTTCCGTCAGAATTATTAGTAAGATTAGAAAAGGCTTTTGATGAATTATCTAATGATGAATCGGCTCATGTGATTATTCTTAAATCAGAAGGAGACCGAGCTTTTTGTGCAGGGGCCTCGTTTGACGAATTAATTACTATTGATAATCTTAAGGAAGGAAAAAAATTCTTTTCTGGCTTTGCGAATGTAATTAATGCTATGCGAACATGCAAAAAACCTATCATTGGTAGAATACAAGGAAAAACCGTTGGAGGAGGAGTAGGATTAGCCGCTGCTTGTGATTATTGTTTGGCCTCAGAATCTGCATCGATTAAATTAAGTGAACTAACTATTGGGATTGGTCCATTTGTAATAGAGCCTGCAGTATCAAGAAAAATTGGACTTGCAGCTTTTGAAGCACTTGCATGGGATGCTTCACAATGGAAAAATGCATATTGGGCTAAGGAAAAAGGATTATATTCCAGAGTTTTTGAAACCGTAGCAGAATTGGATAAAGAAGTACAGATATTTGCAGAGAGACTTGCAAAGTATAATCCCAAAGCAATACAGCAAATGAAAGAAACGTTATGGAAGGGAACAGACCATTGGAGTGAATTGTTAATAAAGCGTGCAGAAATCTCAGGTGAACTTGTACTATCTGAATTCACAAAGAAAGCATTAGAAAAATTCAAAAAATAAATAATGGAGATATTAAATTTTTTAGGAGGGAATGGATTGTTTCTTATTTTGGGAATCATATTAGTAGTGGTTTACTTTATAAATAAGAGAAAGAGAAGGTAATCTTCCGTAACTTTGCCAAAAATTACAAAGTAAGTGATGAGTAAAATTCGTATCACCAAACAATTTTCTTTTGAAACAGGTCATGCCTTATATGGATATGATGGCAAATGTAGAAATGTTCACGGACATAGTTATAAGTTAAGTGTTACCGTAATTGGAACACCTATCTCTGATATATCACATGTTAAGCTAGGCATGGTAATTGATTTTGGGGATCTAAAAAAAATCGTAAAAGAGGATATAGAAGATGTTTTTGATCATGCTACAGTGTTTAATAAGAATACTCCGCATGTAGAATTAGCAAAAGAACTTCAGGATAGGGGGCACAATGTTATTTTAGTAGATTATCAGCCTACCAGTGAGAATATGGTAATTGATTTTTCTAAAAAAATAAAGGCTCGATTACCAGAAAACATCAAACTACATTCTCTCAAGCTTCAGGAAACAGAGACTTCGTATGCAGAATGGTATGCCTCAGACAATCAATAGATAATATGTCTTGTGATGCTTTTCTTATTTTTACCTTTAAATTAAAATTATGAACCTTCCAGAAGGGAAAAAAATATATTTTGCCAGTGATAATCATTTGGGAGCTCCAACAACAGAAAAGAGTTTTCCCAGAGAACAAAAGTTTGTAAAATGGCTAGACGAGGTTAAAGAAGATGCTGCTGCTATTTTTTTATTAGGAGATCTATTCGATTTCTGGTTCGAATATAAAACAGTGGTTCCTAAAGGTTTTACCAGAACATTAGGGAAACTAGCAGAAATTACAGATTCTGGAATACCTGTATATTATTTTGTTGGTAATCATGACTTATGGATGAATGGATATTTTGAAGAGGAGTTAAGTATCCCGGTGTATCATAAACCCCAGGAATTTACATTTAATGAAACAACTTTTTTTATAGGGCATGGTGACGGTTTAGGGCCTGGAGATAAGGGATATAAACGCATGAAAAAAGTATTTACTAATCCTGTGGCTAAATGGTTCTTTAGATGGTTGCATCCTGATTTGGGAGTAAAACTAGCACAATATTTATCAGTTAAAAACAAATTGATTTCTGGTGATGAAGATGTTACCTTTTTGGGTGAGGATAATGAATGGCTAGTGCAATATTGTAAAAGAAAATTAGAGAACAAACATAGAGATCATTTTATATTTGGGCATAGACACCTTCCTATGGAAATACAATTAGAAGAAAACTCAAGATATACCAATTTAGGAGATTGGATTATCCATTATACTTATGCCGTTTTTGACGGAAAAGAATTGAAATTAAGTACATTTAAATAATAAAAAAGGGAAGTAATTTTTAAGTTACTTCCCTTTTTTGTATTATAATAACATACGTTTATTCTATCATTATTTGTTTTACAGTAGAGTTTTCGCCTAATTTAACATTAACTAAATACAAGCCTCT
The DNA here is from genome assembly GCF_900312735.1 of Aquimarina sp. AU119. Classification (NCBI taxonomy): domain Bacteria; kingdom Pseudomonadati; phylum Bacteroidota; class Flavobacteriia; order Flavobacteriales; family Flavobacteriaceae; genus Aquimarina; species Aquimarina sp. AU119. The sequence continues at coordinate 621,074 of NZ_OMPF01000014.1, forward strand.
TACATTAATAGAATTTCGTAGTTCGTTGAGTAAGATAGATGTAGATCCTTTTTTTAGCATTCCTAAATCCTTTTTTTGGATGCTTTTCCCATTTAGACTTATAATTTCTATGGAGCCATGAACGTCTGCTGGAACATTTATTTGTAGACTTAGGTTATCAGCAATTACAGGGTTGGGATATAGACTGATACTTTGCTTAGTGTCACTAGCTATTTGTAGGCTATTGGTTTTGTTATTAAGACCTTTGATAATGAATTTTTCCCATGAACCAATAGCATTTCGATTACAGAAAATTCCCATATCTCTTCCATTCTCATGACTTACATATTTACCGTTATTACCTTTTATTGCATATAGATCTCCTCCTAGCGATTCTAATGTAAATTTTTCCCAAGCTCCTACAGCATTACGATTACAGTTCATAGCTTTGTTTCCATTTTCAGAACTTACATATTTACCATTGTTACCTTTTATACTTACGGTACCATTCCCAGAGGATTGTACAGTAAATTTTTCACCTGCACCGGCAGAATTACGATTTGCTCGCATTGACCTAGAACCTCCTTCAGAGCTTATAAATTTATTAATACTCTGCCCATTAAAAGTAACATTACTACCTCCTGTTGGTGGATTTGGAGGGTTTCCGCCACCACCAAACCTTGGTCTGGATGATAACCAATTGAGGTCAAATCTTGGTCCTTTTTGGTTACATCCATTAGGTCCTAAATCAGTACGTCCTGGACATCCTGCTTCGTCTGGAGCATCATTTGCCGGACCATTTCCACATTGGATGTCATTATATGGGGCATCGCCATTTCTATAAGCTCTGTATTGAGGATGTTTTTTTAGCTCGTCACATACAGCACGAAGGTTTCTCTTAACCCCGTTAATAGTAACAGAAGCAACATTAATATCATCTAGATTGTGATCAAAAGTAGTATCACACCAGCAAAAGCCATTTGCAGCATAACTGTCTGTCCAACTAGGATGTCGGGGATTCCATTGCATTTTTGAATTATTTTCTTGCTGAGTTGATTGGGATATTGCAAGATGTGTCGTAAGACAAGCAATTAGAAATGTTAGAATACATAGTTTACGTTTCATAATAATATCTTTAAGTTAGTAACTTTAAAGGTCATATTATAAAAGCAGGTTTTAAGGTTTGTAAGGGGTACATTAGGAGTACAAAACAATAAAAGGGAATACATAAAGCATACTTTGCCTTAAAAAAAGATAAACGATAATTTAACCATTTACTTCGGGTTATAGTGCATCAGAAAGCCGAATACCGATCATTTCTGTTGCTTTAAGTTCAGAATGATGTTCAAAAAATATGATGGTATCACGCAAAACTGCTTCAATCAGATAATGGTTTCCTTTAAAATACGAATTTTTTACCCGTGCTTTTAATTTAGCATTGGTATCAACTAATAGTTGATGTGGGTAAACGAGAATGATATCTTGACTCTCTGAATTTGTAAACCAAGAGGTTTGTATTTGGTTTACTTCTCCAAAAAGAGAGGCGATGTAATAGTTAGAAGGGTTTTTATATAAAGAGATCGTATTTTCTTTAGTCAAGATTTCACCTTGATGAATCACGATAGTTTCATCTGCAAAAGATAGAATATCTGTCTTATCATGAGTCGCGGTAATACTGGTAATTTTGTTGCGTTTTAGATATCTAAAAAGGTTTCTTCGTAAAGAACTTCGTCTAAAGTTATCGATATTGCCAAAAGGTTCATCAAGCAATAATAATTCTGGTCTTTTTGCCAGAGCTTTTGCCAAAGCAACTCTTTGTTTTTGCCCTCCGCTTAAATTTTCAACTTTAATGTCAGCAAAATGAGTCATCTCTACAATTTCAAGTAATTCATTTACCCGACCTTGTTTGAGTTCTGGTTCAAAATTAGAAAGATATTGACCAATATTTTCTGCAACACTTCGATAGGGTGATAATTCAAAACCTTGAGAGAGATATTTCATATTTTCTTCTCCCGGAACTAAATTGAAAAGAGGCCCTAATATTTTTTTGTCATTCCAGGATAATTCTCCTTCTTGGACGTCCAAAAGTCCATAAATGATTTTTAATAAGGTACTTTTACCACAGCCACTTGCTCCAATCAAAGCAATATGCTGCCCTTTTTTGATAGTGAAACTAACATTTTTTAAGACAGGTAATTCGTCATAAGCAAAGGAAATATTCTGGACTTTAAGCATATTCAAATATATTGACTCTTGACCAAATAAAAAACCCACTTTTAGTTTATAAAAGTGGGTAGATAAAAAAATATTTGTTGTAATAAGACTCAGTCAATTACTTCTGAGGATTTAATATTAAAAACAATTGTATTTTGATAAAATTTATCCTTTTACTTTTTTATTAATTTTTTCAGGTAACACTTCATATCCCATATTGTATAAAGTAAAGCCAAAAATATCAGCGTATTGCTCGATGGTTTTACTTACAGGTGTTCCTGCACCATGACCAGCATTCGTCTCAATTCTAATTAGTGTTGGATTATCGCCAGATTGTTTTTCCTGAAGTTCTGCTGCGAACTTAAAAGAATGAGCAGGTACAACACGATCATCATGATCTCCTGTTGTGACCAATGTGGCAGGATAGTGTGTCCCTTCTTTTACATTATGTATAGGAGAGTACCCTTTTATATATTCGAACATCTCTTTATTATCCTCAGCTGTACCATAATCGTATGCCCATCCTGCTCCTGCTGTAAAGGTATGATAACGTAGCATGTCTAATACACCAACCGCAGGTAAAGCTACTCTCATCAAATCAGGGCGTTGTGTCATTGTTGCACCAACTAATAACCCTCCATTAGATCCTCCGCGAATTGCAAGGTAGTCACTCGAGGTATAGTTGTTTTCTATTAAATATTCTGCTGCTGCAATAAAATCATTAAAAACATTTTGCTTTTGTAGTTTTGTACCTGCAACATGCCATTTTTTGCCATATTCGCCACCACCTCTTAGATTCGGGACAGCATAGACTCCTCCTTGCTCCATCCATACAGCATTTGCAATACTAAAGGCAGGTGTTAGACTTATATTAAACCCTCCATAACCATATAGTATTGTTGGATTTTTTCCATTAAGTTCAATACCTTTTTTATAGGTAATAATCATAGGTACCTTTGTACCATCTTTGGAAGTGTAAAATACTTGCTTACTTTCGTAATGATCTGGATTAAAATCTATTTTTGGTTTTCGATATAATGTTGAAGTACCCTCTGCAATGTTATATTTATAGATACTACTTGGTGTTTTATAATTAGTAAAAGAATAGTATAATTCCTTTTCTTTTTTCTTCGTGCCAAATCCATTAGCGCTTCCGACCCCTGGCAATTTTACTTCTCTGATTAATTTACCTTCATAATCATATTGTAATACTTTAGATACTGCATCTACCATATATTCTGCGAAGAAATATCCACCTCCTGTATTGGGGCTAAGTACATTTTCGGTTTCAGGAATAAAATCTACCCAGTTTTCTGGAGTAGGATTGGCAGCATCTACTGCTACTATTTTTTGATTAGGAGCGTTTAGGTTTGTAACAAGATAGAGCTTAGATCCAACATTTTCTATAACGTAAGTGTCACTATCAGTATGATCTAAAATGGTGATTAACTTACTATCTGGTTTTGTTAGGTCCTTAATGAATAGTTTATTTCCTGATGTAGATACACTTGCAGAAATGATAAGATAGGCATCATCTTCTGTTACACTGGCTCCAACATATCTGTGTTTTTCTTCTGGAGTACCTCCAAAAATTAAAGCATCTTCTTTTTGAGTAGTTCCTAATTTATGATAGTATACTTTATGCTGATCTGTTTTGGCAGAAAGTTCACTTCCTTCTGGCTTATCATAACTAGAATAATAGAATCCTTCATTTCCTTTCCATGACATTCCAGAAAACTTAACATCGATAATAGTATCTTCAACAACTTCTTTGGTCTCAGTATTTTTAACTATTATTTTACGCCAGTCGCTTCCTCCTTCAGAAATAGAATAGGCTACTAATTTTCCATTTTTAGAAAAATTTACACCTCCGAGAGAAGTGGTCCCATCTTTGCTAAACGTATTTGGGTCTAGAAATACTTCTGGTTCATCACCTTCATTCTTAAAACGATAGATCACATATTGATTTTGAAGGCCGTCGTTTTTGTAAAAATAGGTATACTCACCTTCTTTAAATGGTGAGCCTACTTTTTCATAATTCCATAGGTCAGATAGACGTTTTTTCAAATCTGATCTAAAAGGAATATTTTCTAAATACCCAAAAGTGGTTTTATTTTGATTAGCGACCCAATTCTCGGTCTCTTCACTTCGATCATCTTCCAGCCAACGGTAAGGATCTTGTACTTCGGTACCAAAATAAGTATCAACGGTATCCACTTTTTTAGTTTCAGGATAATTCAATGCAATGGTAGTTTTTGTGGTTTCTTCTTTAGTTTCATTTTTACATGCTATCATTAGAACTACGATAGATAATGCAAAGAGTGTTTTTTTCATGATGTGTTGTGTTATAATAATTCACAAATCTATCAAAAGAAGATGCTATAAATGCTAAATAAAATATAAAAAAGACTGCTCTGTACAACCTGTGAAGAAACTAAGGGTTTTCTTCCGCATTGCTTTGGGGTTTAGCGACACGTAGGATAACTATACAAGAGCAGTCAGAATTTTCTGTAAGAAACGAAAAATTTTGCTTTTAGAAAAGAGTTTTATACGTGCTCCAGGATTTAAAAATTAAGAAGGCGTTAGCGACAAAGACAAATGCTCCTGGTCCTATGTTTGCAGGATCCAAAGTAGCATGAAATAGAATAATATTTACTGAAATTGGTGCAAGTAGAATTAAAGCAAATGGTACAGCCTTTTTTGTAAGCAACAAAAGTCCAACAAGTACTTCTATAATTCCTACAGTTTTAAGCACATAGCTATCAGCGAGAGCACCAAAGAAAATACCAGCATCAGGATTAGCAAATTCAAAACCGGGAATAAATCCAATAAATTTATTACTTCCAAAAACGACAAGCATCGCTCCTAATACTATTCTTAACACTAAAATTAATGTATTCATTTGTTCTGTTTTTTTGGGATTAAATTGCTGTATTAGAGGAAGAAATGTTAAAAACCTTACAAATGTCAAGGAAAACCAGAGTTAAAAAAATACCTTTCGTATCTATAAATACATAAAGTTGATTTGTTTCTATATCGAGAAACGATGTCAAGAATTTTTATGGGGCTAACCTTATTAATTATTTTAAAACTAATGAAACTATTACATCTTTTAAGACTTACTTTTTTTGCTTGTATTTTATGTGTTCCTTCTATCAAAGCACAAGACTATTTTTTTAAAGACAAAGCACCTTTTAACCCAGAAATCCCTTCCCCAGAAGAATTTCTTGGGTATGCTATCGGAGAACAACATACACGTCACGATCAAATCGTAGCGTATTTAACTAAACTTTCTGAAGTTTCTGATAGAGCTACTATTACCAGTTATGGAAAAACCCATGAAAATAGAAAACTAGTAATTCTTACGGTTTCTTCGCCGGAAAACCTTAATAAACTTTCAGAGCTTAAACAACAACATTTGGCATTTACAAAACCATCTGAATCACCTACGAATTATGATGAAGTACCCATTTTTGTTCAGCTTGGATATAATGTTCATGGTAATGAACCATCTGGTTCTGAAGCTTCTATGCTAATGGCATATACCCTTGTGGCCTCCAATAGTGCTGAAATTAAAAACTATATAGAGAATGCTGTATTATTTATTGATCCTACCATTAATCCTGATGGTCGTGATCGACATACGCAATGGGCAAATCAGTATAAAGGAAACCCTTTGGTGAGTGACGGATATGATGCTGAGCATAACGAAGCTTGGCCTCGTGGGCGCACCAATCATTATTGGTTTGATCTTAATCGAGATTGGTTATTAGGAATTAATCCAGAAAGTCGGGGAAAATTAAAATGGTACCACGAGTGGTATCCTAACGTGGTAACTGATTTTCACGAGATGGGAACAAATAGCAACTATTTCTTTGAACCTATGAAACCGATTGGTTCTCAGGATCCTATTATGCCTAAGGAAAATTATGAAGGTTTAAACGATTTATTCGCTCCATACTTTTCTAAAGCATTAGATAATATAGGCTCATTTTATTTTACTAAAGAAGCCTTTGATGGAACATATCCGGGGTATGGTTCTTCTTATCCTGACTTACAAGGAGGATTGGCATTATTGTTTGAACAGGCAAGTTCTCGAGGGCATTTACAAGATACTGATTACGGAACCATATCGTTTCCTTTTACGATTAGAAATCAGTATATCTCTAGCATTGCTACGGTTAAAGCAGCTGTAGAAAATAAAGGACGATTACGTAAATATCAACAGGATTTTTTCAAATCTGCTGTTGAGAATACTTTAAAAAAAGGAAGTGAAGCCTATGAGTTTGGAGATGCTTATGATCAAAATAGAAATAAAGCGTTTATTGATAAATTATTGCTTCATAAGATTAAGGTGTATAAAAAAGGAAATCGATTTGTAGTTCCTGTAAAACAGCCTCAACAACGTATGGTACAAACTGTTTTCGAAACATATAATAAGTATCGGGATAGTGTATTTTATGATGCTTCGGCTTGGAGTTTGGTGAATTTTTATAATATAAAATATCAAGCTACAAAATCTAGTGACTTTGGTGAGGAAATCACTTCAACAAATGGATTGGTAAATGTTTCTACGGTCCCGAGGTCTAATTATGCATATGTTATGGATTGGGATGATTATAATGCTCCTGCGGCTTTATATTTTATGCAATCAAAAGGATTAAAGATTGCATCGGCTTTTAAACCTTTTAGTAGTATAACTTCAGAAGGAAATAGAAGTTTTAATTATGGTAGTGTCATGATACCTGTAAGTAAACAAAAGAAAACGAGTGATGAGGTATATGCTATTATTAAAAAGGCGCAAGCTAAGTTTGATGTACCTATATATTTTGCCAATTCAGGTTTTAGTACGTCAGGGATTGATTTAGGAAGTCAAAATTTTAGAAAGTTGAATACTCCCAAAGCTCTATTACTGGTAGGAGAAGGAGTAAATTCTTATGAGGCTGGCGAAGTTTGGCACTTATTAGATACAAGAATGCATATGCCTATTACCAAATTAAGAATGAATAGATTTGGAGCTGTTCCCTTAAAAAAATACAATACTTTGGTTATGGTGTCGGGTAGGTATAGTCAATTGGATTCTCTTAAACGGAAAAAAATAAAAGACTGGGTCTCCCAGGGAAATACTTTGATAACTATAGCCGGAGCATCAAAATGGGTAATTGATAAAAAACTGGTAAAAGAGAAATTTACCAAAAAAGAGAAAGATACATCCAATACTAAAGCAGTAAAAAGGCTGCGATATGCTGATGCTCAAGAAAATATAGGGCGAGAAGAGTTAGGAGGTGCTATTTTTGAGGTTGATTTGGATATTACACATCCTCTGGGTTTTGGATATCGAGATTCTTCGGTTCCTGTATATAAAAATAATGAGGTATTTCTTGCTCCTAGTAAAAACCCATATGCTACGGTAGCAAAATATACCGATGATCCACATATTGATGGATATATTTCTACTGATAACTATGAAAACTATCTAAAACCTTCTGCATCATTAATTGTAAGCAAATTAGGAAGAGGACGTGTAATTATGTTTGCCGATAACCCTAATTTTAGAGGGTCATGGTATGGAACCAATCGATTGTTTTTGAATGCGTTGTTTTTAGGGAATCATATATTTGTTCCTAAAATAAAAGAGTAATTAGAATTATTAGGATGAATTAAAAATAAAACCTCCTTGCTTCAATAAAGCAAGGAGGTTTACTATATCATTATAATGCTTAATTAACCTATAAGATTATGTTCAACAAGATGCTCTCCTATTTGAACTGCGTTGGTAGCAGCACCTTTGCGAAGATTATCTGCAACAATCCACATGTTTAACGCATTTTCTCTAGAGTGATCTCTTCGAATTCTACCTACGAAAACATCATTTTTACCTTCTGCATAAATTGGCATCGGATACGTATTAGTATCTGGATTATCTTGTACAGTAACCCCAGAGGTTTCATTAAGAACCTTTCTAACATCGTTTTCATTAAAGTCACTATCAAATTCTAGATTGACACTTTCACTATGTCCTCCTACTACAGGAATACGTATCGCAGTTGCAGTAACTGCAATTGTACGATCATCAAGGATTTTCTGAGTCTCATTAACCAATTTCATTTCCTCTTTGGTGTATCCATTCTCCTGAAATACATCACAGTGCGGAATCGCATTACGGTGAATAGGATAAGGATATGCCATTTCTCCTTTTTCACCAGCATATTCGTTTTCTAATTGCTGTACCGCTTTTACTCCGGTACCTGTGATAGATTGGTACGTAGAAATAATGGCACGTTTTATTTTATATTTATTGTGCAATGGTCCCAAAGCCATAACTAACTGTATGGTCGAACAATTAGGGTTAGCAATAATCTTATCTTCTTTTGTAAGTGTTTTGGCATTAATTTCTGGAACTACCAATTTTTTTGTAGGATCCATTCTCCAGGCAGATGAGTTATCAATAACCGTTATTCCAGCTTCTGCAAATTTTGGTGCCCATTCTAGAGAGGTGTCTCCTCCTGCAGAGAATAATGCTACATCAGGTTTCATTTCGATAGCAGTAGTAAGACCTACTACAGAAAATGTTTTGTCTTTATAAGAAATTTGTTTTCCGATAGATCGTTCTGATGCTACAGGAATTAATTCTGTTACTGGGAAATTACGTTCCTCTAATACTTTTAACATTACGGTTCCTACCAGTCCGGTAGCACCTACAACGGCTACTTTCATAATTCGATTGATTTTTGGCTTTTGCTTATGCAAAAATCGTATAAACTCTTTTAAACTCTGGCAAATGTGCGTAATATTTCTAATATGACAAGTGTTTATATATAAAAATACTAAAATTTGTATTATTTGTTAAATATATAACATTTTGTAAAAAAGAACCACCCGATCAAGGGTGGTTTAGTTAGAATATGTAGTATAGCGGTAGCTATAGAAAAATCATGTTCTTTTAGAAATTATTTTTTAAGTAAATCTCTAATTTCTGCAAGTAGCTCTTCTTGTGTTGGACCCGCTGGTGGTGCAGGAGCTGCCTCTTCTTCTTTTTTCTGACTTCTTTCGTAAGCTTTTAATACCATAAAAATACAAAATCCAATAATGATAAAATCGATTACTGTTTGTACAAAAGAACCATAATTTATGGTTACAGGAGCAATTGCCTCTCCAGCTTCATTTACAGCAGCTTCTGTAAGTTGAAATTTAAGATCGGTAAAGTTCACTTTGCCTAATAGTAAACCAATAGGAGGCATTAATACATCATTAGTAAAGGAAGTTACTATTTTCCCAAATGCTCCACCTACGATTACCGCGGTAGCTAGATTTATAATGTCACCTTTTAATAAGAAAGATTTAAAATCTTTTAAAAACCCCATGTTTAATTAGATTTAGATAGTTAGTAGATGTCTAATTTAACAAAAAAATAAGAGATCGATTAAGATTACAAGTGTTATTCCTATAAGGTTTTCGATGAAAATCAATTATCATCGATAACAATACGTTTTACTCTTGGGGAAATAGCGGTAAGTAACTCATAGGAAATTGTTCCCGAGTTTTCAGCTACTTTTGATGCGCTATACTTAGTATCAAAAATAATAACTTCATCTCCTTCTCTGCAGTCGATATCAGTTACATCTACCATAATCATATCCATACAGACATTGCCAATAATATAGGCTTGGGTATTGTTAATGGTAACGAATCCTTTTTTATTACCATATTGTCTGCTGATGCCATCAGCATGTCCAATGGGGATGGTGGCAGTTTTTGTATGTTTTGTAGCTATAAATGCTCTATTATACCCTAGTGATTCTCCAGATTCTAAATTATGGATTTGCGAAATTACAGATTTTAGACTAGCCACAGGTTTTAATTCAGGGTCATATTTTGCATCATTCCCATAACCATACAACCCTATTCCGGCTCTGACCATATCAAAATGTGCTTCAGGGTAGTTAAGAATTCCAGAAGTGTTAGATTGATGAAGAATAGGTTTATACCCTAATCTATCATTCATTTCTGTAGTAATTTTTTTAAAAGAATTAATTTGTTTTAAAGTAAATTCCTTTTCTGAGAGATCTTCGCTGGCAGCCAGATGAGAAAGAAGAGCAACTACTTTAATCGCAGTAGTATTGTTAATAGTTTCAAGAATATGATCAACATCATCTTCAGAGAAACCAATTCTATTTAATCCAGTATTAAATTTGATATGAACAGGATATTCTTTTTTACCTAATGAGTTTGCTGCTGCTGTAAAGGTCTTAAGTACTCTAGAGCTGTAAAGGCTGGGTTCTAACTGGTTCTCTATTAATTTTTGAAAATTTACTGGTTGAGGGTGCAGTACCAAAATTGGAGTTGTTATTCCAGATTCACGAAGCGCTATTCCTTCTGCAACATAAGCAACTGCAAAGTAATCTGCTCCTACTTTTTCAAGATGTTTAGCAATTGCTCCAGCATCACTACCATAACCAGAAGCTTTTACTACAGCTAACATCTTCACATTAGGATTGACCTTGCTTTTTAAATAGTTAAAATTGTGAGTAAGGTGTGCCAGATTAATTTCCAGAACCGTTTCTTTTACGTTACTCATTAGATTTATGTGATTTTTTGGATACTTCTTTAGGATCTGTAACATCCATTTGTTTTACTTTTTCTTTGAGCATTGCTTTGTAATATGCTGCTCTACTAAGAGGTTCATACTCATCGGTTTCTCCCAACAAAACCAAATCGTCTTTTGTAGATTTTCTATAGCTGAATTGGGCTAGGTTTCCTGTTCTGGTACAGACAGCATGTACTTTGGTTACATATTCTGCGGTAGCCATTAGTGCCGGCATTGGACCAAAAGGATTTCCTTTAAAGTCCATATCCAATCCTGCAACAATAACCCTAATTCCTTTATTAGCCAAATCATTACATACTGCAACGATTTCGTCATCAAAGAATTGAGCCTCATCAATTCCGACTACGTCACAGGTATCTGCCAGGATTCTAATATTAGCAGCTGCGGGAACTGGAGTAGATCGAATTTCATTTGAATCATGAGAAACAACCATTTCATCGTCATACCGAATATCGATAGCGGGTTTAAAAATTTCAACATTTTGTTTAGCAAATTGAGCGCGTTTTAACCTGCGAATCAATTCTTCAGTTTTACCTGAGAACATAGAACCACAGATTACCTCTATCCACCCAAATTGCTCCTTATGATTTACTGTATTTTCGAGAAACATTTTGTATTTTTCAGCATCAATTAAAGAAATCCCTTCTCCTTAAAACCAAATGAATTTTAAAATGATTGATGAAAGCATAGTCACCCATTTATATCTTTATTTGGTATTACTCTAAAGATGAGGTAAATTTATTAAAAAACAAAAAGCAGTATCACAAACGAATAAGAAAGTTATGAAGAAGAAATTGGAAGCGGAGCTTATAAGTATTGCTCATAGAATACTACAACTTAAAGATAAAACTACTTTACCTCAGCTACAGGAAGAGGCAAGGATACTGTATGAGAAGTTGACTATCCTTAATTTTTCTGAAACTCATTTTGCAGGACCACAACCTACCATTGGCCAGATTAAGACAGCTTTAGATACTGATGAATCAGAAGCGTTAAAAGAAGTGCGACAAAAAATAAAAGCAATTATAGAGCCAGAGCCTGTAGTAACAGAAACAATAGAAGAAAAACCAGAATTAGACCAACCGCCTGTGCAGGTTGAGAACCAAGAACAGGAAAAGAAAGAGGATATTTCTGCTTTAGAGCATAAACCAGAACTGGTAATTGAAGAGATTAATGCCCGGGTTACCGAAGATCTTTTTGTTCCCGCAACAACTCCAACAGAAGAACATAGTTCTTTTTCAGATGCTTCATCATCTCAATCCGCCTATGAAAAAAATGACAGAGAAGAAAGCATATCTACTATAGGTTCTGATCCATTTGATAAAATAGATGATGATAAACCTAAATCACTTAATGATCAACTTAGAAAAGAGATTCATATCGGATTAAACGATAGATTAGCTTTTATTAAATATCTTTTTGAAGGGAGTGCATCCGATTATAATCGTGTTTTGTCTCAACTTAGTACATTAAGAAATAAGAGTGAGGCAGAAGAATTCATCGCAAATATGATAAAACCAGATTATCATAACTGGGAAGGAAAAGATGAATATGAAGAACGATTTATGGATGTTGTTCTTGGTAAATTTGATCACTAAATATAAAATTATAAACATATGAAAATTGTATATTGGATTGCTACAGTGGCTTTATGTGCTATTATGTTGTATTCTGCTCAGATGTATTTTTTTAAAACAGAAATGATAAAAGGTTTCTTTGAAAGTTTTAATTATCCAACATATATTGTAATTCCGTTAGCAGTAGCTAAATTATTAGGAATAGCAGCTATCCTTACCAATAGGATAAAATGGATTAAAGAATGGGCATATGCAGGATTTTTCTTTGATTTGGTATTGGCAAGTTTAGCACATCATTATGCCGGACACGGTATAGGGCTATCTATATACGCAATCATAATTCTTATTATTTCTTATACTATTGGTAAAAAGGTAAGACCATAATTAATCCTTTAAATGAAATGTATTTACCAAAAGCACTGCTATTTGGTTTTTAATATACGATATGTCTAAACTATACCTTGTCCCCACACCTATCGGAAATCTGGAAGATATGACTTTTAGAGCTATTAATGTGCTAAAAGATGTAGACTTGATTCTTGCTGAAGATACCCGTACCAGTGGGAAATTATTAAAACATTTTGAGATCTCAACTCCTATGCAAAGCCATCATATGCATAATGAGCATAAAACTATAGATCGAGTTATCCAGAAGTTAAAAAGTGGCGATGTTATTGCGTTAATAAGCGATGCAGGAACTCCAGCGATCAGTGATCCCGGTTTTTTATTGACAAGAGCTTGTGTAGAAAATGGAATAGCAGTAGAATGTTTACCGGGTGCAACAGCCTTTGTTCCAGCATTGGTGAATAGTGGACTGCCAAATGATAAATTTGTTTTTGAAGGGTTTTTACCGGTAAAAAAAGGAAGACAAACTCGGTTAAAATTTTTGGCAGAAGAAACCAGAACTATGATTTTTTATGAATCACCACATAAGTTAGTAAAAACACTAAGTAGTTTTATGACATATTTTGGTGAAGATCGCCAGGTTTCTGTATCCAGAGAGTTGAGTAAATTATACGAAGAAACCATTCGAGGGACAGCTAAGGAGGTAACTCAACATTTTGAAAATAAACCTCCAAAAGGTGAGATTGTAATCATCGTAGAAGGTAATAAATAGTAATAAAAGATAAATTTAATAATGACAATTACAACATTTGTTGAAAAGCTAAAACAAGAACCTAAAACAGTCAAATTTGAAGAAACCATTGCTGTGATTGACACTCACTACGATTTTACTCCAACGTTATTTGTCAATGGTAATATCACAAATCAAGCAGGTGAGAATTCTGGCTCTTGTAAAGTGTTCTCTTTTGCAAAACTGCATCAACTTAATGAAGAAGAGACATTGTCTTGTTTTGGAAAATATTATCAGGATGTATTAAACACTCCAACAAACAATGATCATCAGAATATCAGGAACTTTATAAAAACAGGATGGGAAGGAATTTCATTTGAAGGTGAAGCATTACTCAAAAAGTAATAACACCAAGTTATTTATAAACGTTTTTATAATTTTAAATACCGTTATTTCGTTCTATCAACTTAATAATGCTTTATACACTAAACTATAAAACGTTTGAAACAAAAACCATTACTTGCTGTTATAGGTACTAGCTTGCTTGTTTTTTTGCTATGGCAACTACCCTATTTTGGATATATACAATATCCATTGTTATTATTAGGGACCTGGTTTCATGAAATGGGTCACGGACTTACCGCATTATTGCTTGGGGGAGAATTCATTTATCTGGAGATTTATGAGAACGGAGGAGGTGTAGCCTATTCTAATGTTTCATCGAGTTATTTACCATATACGCTTGCCAGAGCACTAACTGCTGCAGGAGGGTTATTAGGACCCGCTATCTCAGGAGCTATTCTTATTGCTTCTGCCAGAAACAAAGTCAGTTCTAAAATTACCTTGTGGTTATTGATTATAATCATGGTATTATCGCTTTGCCTTTGGATTCATGCATTGTTAGCATTAATCATTTTGAGTGTTTTTGCTGCGATTTTGTTTTTTATCGCTATTCTTAGAGTAAGAAACCTTGAAGCGTTTACACTTTTGTTTCTTGGGACACAATGTGTGTTGAGTACCTATTTACAAATAGGATATTTGTTTACAAAACAATTTGAACGCGATGGAAAAATCCAGTATTCAGATACACAGATGATTGCAGCTCATTTGCCAGGTGTCTATTGGATGTGGGCCGTCTTAATTCTTTTGATTACCATCTATCTGTTATATAAAAGTTATCGGTATTATTTAAAGAAATAAGGACTATGATTGGAACTTCATTTTAATTTTAGATTCATTTATATGCATACGTTGTGAAGGTAGACTTTGAAATAAAGCCCGTGGTAAATACGTGTTTTAATACCATATAGTACTTGTTAACATGTTGGTAATTAGTTATGAGTCGTTTTTTTGATTAGCTTTAGTATTTATATTAGTAAACCACTAAACAAACACAAAATGAAAGACGTAATCACACAAAAAGACGAAGTAATCACTCCAGAGATTTTCGAATCAAGAACCGAAGAATGGTGTAGAGAAGATGTATTGAAATTAGCACATCATTTTCACAAATTTGAAAAAGCTAAAGGACAATATCATCGCGTAGCGCGTTTTGATATGAAACAAGGCAACTTAGAAGAATTTAAGGCGATCGAAAAAATTGAAAAACTCACCGTGTTTTTATCACTTAAAGAAGGATATCGAGAGAAACTTACATTTAGCCCCATTCTTAAAGTAATATATGATGGAAATAAAAGTAAAGAATATGAGCTAAAACCTAAAACAAAATTAGATATTGAACGAGAAAGAAGAGAAATAGGAGGAGGAAAGATAGCTGCAGAGATTGTGCCTGATACCTTTAAAGAAATGATTTGTAAAAACTGGGAAGATGCTGAGATACATATCATAGATGATCTGTTTCATTGCTGGGGTAAAAAAGACCCAGAAGATGAAGAATCTATAATACGTGTAGAACGTTTTGAGATAGACAGAATGGTAGAGTATATTGATGGGTTACGAGATAGTTTATTGGGTGTTAGTCTCTATCCCGGAATTGACATGAATAAGTTTAACAAGAAAAACATGATTTCTTTTACCCCGGTACTAGGATTTCAAATAGATGGGTCTCAAAATAAAGAAAAATCAGGATTTGGTCTTAAAGGAGTTTTTGAATTTGCATCAAATGAGGTTTTTGCCGAATATCTAACTCCTTGCCCTCCGACTTGTGTCCCTCCATCGGTGAGATAATAAAAATTTAAAAGTATAGTTTTTGATGAGCAGAACATTATTTGAATATCTAACTTTTGGAGCTTTTATTTTTTTATTCGCTCCTTTAATAGTATCAATTTTTAAATTTATATCTTTTAATTTTTTACAGAAGAGATTACTACTTTTAATTTTGGTTACTGTATTGGTAGAAGTAATTTCCAGAATACTTTGGTATAAACAAGTAAACAATTTACCAGTCTATCATTTTTATACCGTTATCGAGTTCTTGCTTATTATTAATGTATACAGGTTTGAGTTATCAAAAGTATTTTCAAAATTATTCTTTATTATTATTAGTATTGGTTTCGTCATTTTTGCCATAATTAACACTTTGTTTTTCCAGAACCTGACTACTTTTAATTCTAATGTAACAACGCTTTTGGGCTTAATCGTTATCTTTTTTGCATTAAGTTATTTTTATGCTTTATTGAAAGAAGTAAAATATAGAACGCTGGAGAGCAATCCTATGTTTTGGATCAATTCGGGGTTCTTGATTTATTTTTCCAGTAACCTGATTCTGTTTTATATGAATAACACATTATTTAAAGGAGTAACAGAAGCTAGTTTAATCCTTTGGGGACTTCATGCTATTGTTAATATCGTTCTTACTATTTTCTATACGATTGCTTTATGGGTAAATCCAAAGAAACAGAATACATAAAGTTTCAATTGATGAGGAAATATTCCTGTTTATTTTGAATTATATTTATATACCTTTTAAAACCTAAAATTATGAAAACAAATCATGTAGTATTTATAATCCTGTTAGGATTAGTTATGGCTTGTCAAAAAGAAGAGACTCCTGATGCCCTGGAGCAACAAGATTTGACGTTAAACTGGAAAACTGTGAACCCAGAAAAGGTTTTCGGGAGTCCAGAAGATGGATTTAATATTTCTAAAGATGCGTTAAAGCAAGCCTTAAGTTTACCTAATGTATCTACGGTTCGTTTTATTTTGGAAGTAGAGAATGAACAGCTGCAAATCCGGGTAGCTGGGGTGAACCCAAATGGAGATATTACAAAAGGGGTATTAGCAAAACCAGTCTCATTGCAAAAAGAAGTACATAAACTATTTACAGAGAAATCAAAACAGTTTGAGACAACGGTATTATCCAAAGCAGTAGCTTCTCATGTTTTACAACCCAATGATGCAGTAGATTTTGTTTCGACCTGGCAACAAAAAATAAAAGGAAAATCACTGCAAGAAACAGTTGCTTATGACGGAGAGCGTATTCAATATTTTAGTATGCCTGCTGAAGCAATAGAGCATATGCTAGAAAGTAGATCTAAGAGTATAAACCTGGTATGGGGTGTTAATCCAAAAGGCAAATTTACTACAGTGTTTTTGCCAGAGATGGATAAAGATGGTAAAGAGTTATTAAAATCTGGGGAGTTTATTTATGAATATTTAAGACCATGTCCACCAACTTGTACGCCACCTGAATAAACTAATTTTGATATGGTGCTTTGCTAGTTTATAAAATCACTTTATGGTAGAATCAGAACAAGAAATAACCTTAAAGATTATAATCATTGGTATGGTAGTGATTTTTTTACTATCCTTATCGGTGATTATATTCTTTATTCTCTACCAACGTAGATTATTGGCACAACAACAAAAACATCAAAAAATAGAATCTGATTATCAAAAAGAATTACTAAAAACATCCATTTTAAGCCAGGAAGAAGAACGTACCCGAATCGCTAAAGAATTGCATGATGATGTGGGAGCGATGTTAACCACAACCAAATTGTATTTTGGACAGATCACCCCAGAGTTACCTCCAGACGAACTTAAAGATATTGCTAAAAAAACAAGTGGTTTTTTAGACGATATGATCCATAGTGTACGTAGTATTTCTCAGGATTTAAGACCAGTAGTTTTAGAAAAACTGGGACTTATAGAGGCAATACAAAGTTTGGTGCAAACCATCAATGAGTCTGGGAAAATTTCTGCTGGTTTTCAAAACAATACAGTAAAAACGATTATCAAAACAAAAGAACTCAATATATATCGTATTGTTCAGGAGTTGGTTACAAATACACTAAAACATGCAGAAGCAACAACGATAAGAATCCAATTAAAAAATGACAAAAATGTATTGATAATTCTATATGAAGATGATGGAAAAGGATTAAAAGGAGAAAATATGCTGCATAAAAAAGGATTGGGACTTAAAAATATAGAAAGTAGGTTATCTGTACTCTCAGGAACATCGCAATTTATAAATAAGAGTAAAGGAATGAAGGTTAAAGTCGAAATACCGATTTAATCCCTCATAGAGGGTTCAATTCTCTTAGGCTTGTCTCAAAAACAAAATATATTTTCAGAAGCATACCCTGTGAGCTTGCTCAGAGGTTGTTGATGTAAAGAGAATATAACAGCAATGACTAAATAACATTAATTATACACGATCATGGAAACTATAAAACTAGGACTGATTGATGATCATAACTTATTTCGGGAAGGAATAAAATCATTATTAAAAAAAATGCCAGGGATTACCTTGGTATTAGAAGCTGTTAGCGGTAAAGATTTATTGGCACAACTAAACAATGTGGTTCCAGATGTTATCTTATTAGATTTGGAGATGGAAGATATGAATGGAGTAGATGCAACGCTTAAGTTACAGGAGCGATATCCTGATCTTAAAATCATTATTCTTACTATGCATAAAGAAGAACGAATGATATCGTATTTGATGGAAGTAGGCGCTAATGGATATTTGTTAAAAGATACCAATCAAGAAGAATTAGAAACAGCAATACGATCGACATATGAAAAAGGCTTTTATTTTAATTCTTTTGTATCAGAAGCATTGTTAAAAGGACTAAAACATAAAACGACCAAACCCCCTGCTATAGGAAAAGATTATCATCTTACCTCTAGAGAATTAGAAGTTTTAGAAGGAATTACTCATGAGTTTACCACATCCGAGATTGCAGAACAACTTTTTCTAAGTGTTAGAACTATTGAAGGACATCGAAAAAACTTAATGAATAAATTAGGTGTAAAAAACACAGCAGGATTGATTGTTAAAGCTGTAAAAGAGAAGATTATTTCGGTGTGATACCATCAAAAAATAAACCTCGCAGGTTTTTAAAATCAGCGAGGTTTACTATTCATATTTTAAACATGCTTTCCTTTTTCCCAACCATGTTTACCAAGATATTGTTCGCCAGATTCAATGGCACCTTCTTCGACCATAGTACCCATAGAATCGTTCCATCGATTTAGATACCCAAATAAAGAAATCACTCCTAGCATTTCTACAATCTCTCCTTCATCCCAGTATTTATATAACTCTTTTTTGATGTTATCATCAACAGCGTTAGGAATGACAGATGCTGCAAGCGAAAAATCAAGCGCTATGCGTTCTGCATCACTAAAAGCAGGGTGAGTTTTATATTCCCAAATATTATCTAACTGTTCTTGTTCTGCTCCATAACGCTCTGCAGCGCGTATAGCATGTGCCTGGCAATATCGACACCCTGTAGCGTTACTACTTACCCAGGCAATCATACGTTTGAGGGCAGAAGTTACCCTGCCTTCATTAGCCATTACAGCTTTATTAAGGTTAATAAATGCCTTAGAAATTGCTGGCCTTCTTTGCATGGTAAGTACTGAATTGGGGCAAAAACCTAAGGTCTCATTAAAAAATTCTGCTAATTCTCTGGTTTCTGGATCGTGATCAGCAGACAATGGTGTTACTAATGCCATGTGTATATGTGTTTTGAGTTTAAATGTAAAATTTTAAGCGAGACAAAATACAAAACTAATGTCAAATCAAGAGTGGTCAAGATGTTTTTTGTACTTTGGATTTTTTAATATCGGAATTTACCGCACTAATGAGATGGACACTACAACCAAAACCGGATACAACAACAATACAACATTTGGCTGAAGCCCTTAATGTAGATACTATTATAGCTTCTTTACTGATACAAAGAGGGATAGAGACCTTTGATCAGGCTAAAAAATTCTTTAGGCCCTCTCTGGATGATCTTCATGATCCTTTTTTGATGAAAGATATGGATCTGGCGGTTTCCAGAATCCAAAAGGCACTTGCAGAAGGTGAAAATATAATGGTATATGGGGATTATGATGTAGATGGAACAACCTCGGTGGCATTATTATCATCTTATCTAAAAACATTATCAGAACAAATTGCAACTTATATCCCAGATCGATATGAAGAGGGGTATGGGATTTCATATAAAGGTATCGACTATGCTCATGATAATGATATTTCTTTGATTGTAGCCTTAGATTGCGGGATTAAGGCGATCGAAAAAGTAGCGTATGCCAAAGAAAAAGGGATAGATTTTGTTATTTGTGATCATCATAGACCAGGAGATAAAATTCCTGATGCTATCGCAGTTTTGGATCCAAAACGTGAAGACTGTGAATATCCATATAAAGAATTATGCGGTTGTGGAGTAGGTTTTAAGTTGATTCAAGCCATAGCAGAGGGACAAGATCAAACCATAAATGATTTATTACCATATCTAGATCTGGTGGCGACTGCAATAGGAGCAGATATTGTGCCGGTTACTGGAGAAAATCGTATACTAGCATATTATGGTTTACAAGTCATTAATACAAATCCAAGGATAGGGTTTAAAGCAATGTTATCTGAAGTCAAAAAAGAAACATTGACAATAACAGACGTTGTATTTATGATCGCTCCAAGAATTAATGCTGCAGGGAGAATGAAACATGGATTGCATGCGGTAAACTTATTAATTGAAGAAAATCTTGAAACGGCATTACAATACGCTTCAGAAATAGAAGCCTATAATAGCGATAGGAAAGATGCAGATAAAAAAATTACTCAGGAAGCATTAGCACAAATACTGGAAAATAATGAAGAAGATCGATATACTACTGTAGTGTATGAGGAAAATTGGCATAAAGGAGTCATAGGTATTGTAGCATCTAGATTAACAGAAACATATTATCGCCCTACATTGGTGTTTACCAAAAGTGGTTCAAAACTGGCAGCTTCTGCGCGATCAGTAAAAGGATTTGATGTCTATAATGCTTTACATGCCTGTTCTGATTATATAGAGCAATTTGGCGGACATAAATATGCTGCGGGACTTACGTTATTAGAAGAACAGTATCCATCTTTTAAAAATAAATTTGAAGAAGTTGTATCGACAACTATTGATAAAAAGATGCTAATTCCGGAGATCACGATTGATACGCTGTTAGAATTAGACCAAATTACTCCCAGATTTTATAGGATATTAAAACAATTTGGGCCGCATGGTCCAGGAAACATGACGCCGGTTTTTATGACCGAAGGAGTAAAAGATACAGGGTATGGTAAATGTGTAGGAGCAGATGAAAAGCATCTAAAATGTAAAGTGCAAAAAAATGATATTGCCATAGGGTGTATCGGTTTTGGTCTTGGATCAAAATACAATTTGATTAACCAAAAGCAACATTTTAAGACAGCTTATACTATTGATGAAAATGAATGGAATGGAGAAGTATCGCTTCAATTAAAACTGAAAGATATAAATTAACTTATTTTTATTTAGATTTATTATAAATAGTTATTATTTTTGATACAAATATGTATTCAGAATGAGCGCTATAGATAAAATTTACAGTAATGAGTTAGGCATTTCTTTCTTTTGGAAACAAGAAAATCATATTTCAATGTCCAGAGTTCAATTGGTGTTTAAAGATATTGGTTTTTTACTTTCTCTAAATGAGCTTAAAGATTTTTCTAGTGCTTGTAGAACTACTCTTCAAACCCAGTGTTGTAGTCAATGTAAAGATACTCAACATTGCAGATCTTTGTTATTAAGAACACCTTCGGATAAAATAGATCTTGCCGTAAATAAGGAAGAACTTCTTCAAATACAGGAACTCATCAATGGAACTATCTATAAAGTAGAGCTGCAAAACTGGATGAATAATTTGCCTCTTAACTGATATTTTAGTCTTCTTTAGTTAAGAAATTGACAATTTTATATGTGATTTCTTTTGCTTTGGTTTCCTGTAAAAAATGTTTCTCATCTATAAAATGGATGTCTTCACTATTCACTTTTAACGCATTAGCCGCTCTGGTCTGTTGTGGAGGCCATTGTAGCATAGTGTCATGTATTCCCCATATTACAGATACAGGAATATCAATATTTTCAAAAACGTCTGAGTAATCAGGTAAATCATTGCATGTTTGACTAAAAAAGTAGTACATAGCATTGGTTTTACCTTCTAGAAGAGGTGTTTTATATCCTTCGACATCTAATTGATTTAAGGTATTCTCCTTTAGGCCCTGATCAAATAAGTTTTTTAATAACGTATTAGTTGTTACTCCATTTCTATAGCCCCACATTGCCGTCTTGGCCAGACCACCTGGTTTCATACGTACAGGAGGATAAAACCCTGCTTCATAAATAATGGTATTAAGGACAATAAGGTTTTCAATTTTCTCAGGAGCTTGTTTCATTAATTCCCAGGTCCATAACCCTCCGGCATCATGCATAACATGAGTCCAGGTATCCTCTCCTAATGCTTCCATAAGTTGTAGTAAGCGTTTTGCATGATTTTCTGCATTATAAATCTCAAACCCCTCTGGAGAATCACTCGATCCATATCCAAGCATATCTGGAACGATTACGCGATATCCGTTGGCTACTAATGGATCTATCATTTTACGATATAACCAACCCGATGTAGGAACCCCATGTAATAATACAATTGCAGGTCCTTTTCCTCTATCTATATATTTTATTAGACCATCATCGGTAGGGTATAATCTTTGATCTGCCCTAAAATCTTCATAGGTGATCTGGTTTTTTCTAACTTCAGTGTTTTGATAAGGTTTACACGAAAAAAGTAATATCCCTATAAGGACTAATACTGAAATCTTTTTCATAGCATTCATGATTTATGAGGTAGCAATTTAATTAAAATCCTTTTTGTATGCTATTTCTTAGAAGATTTGATTTTTAAAAAAAAATACAAAATTAAAAAAAGCAGTTTTTAGAATTTCTAAAAACTGCTTTTAAACTATATAACTAAATTAAAGTTAGTTTATTTTCTTTTAAAGATAACTTTTTCATTTGGATCACCATCAAGCCCAGTGATTACTAGTTCTCCATCAATAACCTCAACTTTAGCTCCTTCAAAATATAATGAACCATCTGTATATTCTTCATTTTGTTCTGTATTTAAAAGGTTCTCATATTTGAAATCAACAACAGTTAATGTTCCAGCTTCTTCATTAAATGCCCAGTTTCCAGAATATTTGTCATTATACATGTATTCATTAGTATAAACAGCAGTACATGATGTTTGAGATTGTTGTATATCAAGGTTTTTTCCTTTTTCGTCATAGGTTTCATAATAACTACCATCTTCATTTAACACAAAAATCCACTCATCTTTTTCTTCCATATTATATGGAATATCTGTAAGCGTACTTCCGTTTTCACACTGGATGGTAGTAGTATCATTATTTTCAGGATCGGTTGGTTCTTCTCTATCAAAAATCCACTCTCCGACAATTGTAGTGTTACCTCCCCATGACTCTACTTCTACACAAACTTCTTCAATTTGACTTATATTACCTTCGGCATCATAGATGCAAATAGCGTAGCAAAATTTTCCTGGAGACACAGTTTCTTCAAAATCTACATTAATCTCTAATTCACCTTCTTCATTCATTTTAGAGGTAAATAGAGTTTTTTTCTTTCCTTTAATTCCTGATGTTTTGTTTCCATCCCCATTATTAAAAGCAGTACTTGGAATATCAAAATAACCAGGTACTGCATTTCCATTAACATCCTGAAATTGTATATATGCACCAGCAACAGCTCCAGTTGAAGTGAACGAAATGTTGAAACCGTTATTTAAGAAAGCTTCCTTTTGTGCAGTGCTTGTTACAAAATTTAAAGCTCCACTTGGAGAAGGAGGTGTCCCTGTTTCCATTTTAGCACCAGGAATAGTTATCCCACTAGTAAGTTCTGCAACAGGAATTTCACGTTCTTCTGCGTTAGCGCCGTCATCAACGGCTGGACTGTCATCATCACTACTACAAGAAAATAGAAATACACTCACGAACATGATGCTCGTAAAAAATAGGTTTAGTTTTTTCATTTGGGTTTCCTTTTTATATTTATTACCAATTACAATTTTGTATAAAAAAATTAACAAAATGTTCACAAATATAGAATAATTTTTAAAACTTATTAATTTGTTATGTTGTGGTGCTTAGAAGACGATTTTTCTGTTAGAATTTTTACAATTCATCTTCTGATAATACAACTAAAAAATCATCTTTATCCAACTCAATAACTTGGTTCTTATCCAGATTTAAGGTTACCCCAAAATTCTCATCTGCATTCTTACTTTGATTACCTTTTCTAATTCCAAGGCAAATTTCATCACGCAAATCGGCTAATCCAATCAAGTCACCAAAAGTTGTTTTAAGGGGAAATTGATTAGTATATAATTGAATGGACTTTACATAAATCTCACTTCCGTCTTCAGAGAATATATCCTCATAGAATTTCATAATCAAAGGTTCTTCACTCAATTGTGCCAAAATCATAGTGATTAACTTATTACTAATAATAAAATCATCTACATCGGTTTGGGTTATGATTTCCTGATTATCAGAATTAAGAACTTGTGTGATAATTTTTGTATGTACATCTGGCGTAGCCATTTTAATTTTTCTTAAGAGTAAAAGAATAATCAGGGTATCAGAATCAATTCTGTCTGCTCGTTGTTCATTAAACTCTTGTGATAGAATGATAATATTATCATAATCAAATGGATTAGTAGCCTGAAGGCTATCCATTAATAAAGGATCTGCATCGGTGAGGGTAATTTTAAATTCTGAATATATTGTTTTGAGCTCCTCTACACGATTGATAAATTCCTCATTTGGATTCTTGAAATAGATATCAAAAGAAGATCCTTCTGTAAGATAATCAGCAGATTCACTGATAAATATCTCTGCTACACTATGCCAACCTAATATTAGAATAGACTTTTGACCCTGCTCTAATTTGGTGTCTATTAGTTCAATTTTGGAAAATTCATGAATCGATTGTGTTTCAAAATTGATAGTTGAATCGTCTTCTGCAAGAATAATGATCTGATCTTCTGATTTCATTTTGTAATCTCTTCCAGGGCGAAGTGTCATTCCGTCTTCTTCATTATATACCCCCAAAGGAATTCCGTCCTTAAAGTGGAGTGGCAAATCACCAAAACTGATGTTATTCCAATTACTTTCATAGAAATAAATTTCACAACCATCAAATGATAGAATTTCATTATATACCATTTCAAGACCACTAGTCAATGAGGTTTGTACCAATAGTTTACCCATAATTTCCCAGGAGTCCAAAGCAATAATATTTTCGTCATGAAAATAACCAATGAGTTCTCTTTTATCCTCATTAAAAATTTCTGCAATGATTGGTAATTCGTTTTTCCCGTCCTGACATGAAATAATAGCCATTATAGATTTTACTGACTGGACATCAGAATTTATTTTTTCATCCTGAAAAGCACTTTCTGAACAGTTTGCTAATAAAATAACAGATTTTGCGGCTTTTATACTAACCCTTTTTAATTCATTGATATTAGCATAATCCCCGGTGGTGGTGATAATACTTGTTGTCTTTTTATCTGGAATTCGTTTTGCAATTAAATCGTCCATTTCTTCCTTATCCTCATCAGAAAGAATAACTATAGAGGCATAGCTTTCGCTTTCATTTGCCAGAATTAATTCTCTTATAATATCTACTACTCTTTCATTCCAACCCAGTATTAAGGTATGATTCTCTTCTATTACTTTTCCTCTACCTTTTCTAAAATTGTAGAATACTTTTTCTAAGGCTGTTGTAATAAAGGCAATTAACATCGATAAAATTACTACTCCAATAACTCCCGATAAAATTGTAGTAATTTTTAACCAGGTTGGAGCAACATTGTCCTGATTCATATTACCGGGATCAGTCATCTGTAACCAAGTAAGCCAGATGTCATCAAAAAAGTTATCTGTATAAGCTAATTCTGGCCATAGGGATATCATAATCCATCTTAAAAAGACCATTAGGGTGAATAGGACTATAAAAACTACAAATAAACTTACGAAAATTGAGGATCCCCCTCGGTTAAGATACTTCTCAAAACGGTACCTTAGTTTGTCTTTAAAATTTGCTTGCATGGTATATATTAGAATGTTTTTGGTTGGTGTTTTTAATAACAACAAAAAGTAATTATCTCATGACTACCAAAGTAAACAATAAAAATGAAAGAAATAAATTGCTGGGGTAACCGAGATTATGGTTATGTTATTTCTCTATTAAGAACGGCTGATATTAATAGACTTTTGCTATCAAAACTTTACTTCCATTAAAGCTAAAGGTGTCCCCAATAGCTTTTCCCAACAGCAATTTTCCGATGGGTGAGTTGGCTGCAATTGCATAATAGGATTTGTTTTCTACAGATAACTTTCCAACAGAAATACTTATAAAATAATGAGCTTGAGAAGTCATCACTAAGCTTCCTAATCGAATATGTTCTGAAGAAGAAAGGGTAATTTTTGCCAAAATTTCTTGCAATTTTTGCACTTCTGCTAATTGCGCACCTGCTTTTTCACGTTCTAATTGTAACATAGCGCGACCTGTTTCGTGTTTATCTCCAGCAGTACTTTTGGTTTCAGAAGTTAGAGATTCCTGAATACCTTCAATGGTTTTTTGAATACGTTGTAATCGCTCATTTACATAGTTTTGACATTGATCTAATAGTACTGATTTAATCTGGTTAGCAATCATAATGTATTCTGATTTTAATCAATTTTGGGTTTTAATAGAAAATAAAGAGGGTAGCCAAGCATAGGGGGTTTCGTCAAATATCTCAAATAGACCTTTTACTCATCTTTAAGCACTAAAGTACCATAATTACGCATTTGTATAGTAATCCATCGTTTTCTTTTTTGAATATATCCAGAAGCTGGATTTGCTAGAAATTTTATTGGATTAGGAAGGATTGCTGCAATTGCAGTTGCCTGATCTCGATTAAGTGCAATGGCAGAGGTATTAAACCAAAATTGTGACGCTGCTTGCGCACCATAAATCCCGTTACCCATTTCGATGCTATTAAGATATACTTCAAGGATACGTTCTTTACTCCAAAAGGTTTCAATTAAAAATGTAAAATAGGTTTCAAACCCTTTTCGTACCCAACTGCGATGTGGCCATAAGAATACATTTTTGGCAGTTTGTTGAGAAATAGTACTGGCACCACGTAATCGTTTCCCTGATTTATGCTCGGCCATCGCTTTTTCAATTGCTTTTTTATCAAAGCCATTATGTTCAACAAATCGTTGGTCTTCACTGCAGATAACAGCCAATTGTAAATGAGTAGAAATTTTTGATAATTGTACCCATTGATGTTTAATGACATATTCATTGTCGGATTGCCATTTTCGTATGACCATTAATGGAGTGGCAGGGACATTAATCCATTTATATATCAGTACCCAGAAGACACTTAGTATAATAAATGCAATACTGCTTTTAACGATAAAACGGAGTGTTTTTTGCATAACTCAATAAATTTAACTTATAAAAGATCTGCTAATTCTGTGCCAACTAGACTCCCTATAGCAACACCCATTCCGCCTTGACGTACACCACAAAAAACATGCTGTGATAATGGTTTGATTATAGATTTTTTTTGATCTCCAACTCCCATAATTCCACTCCATCTACGATCAATCTCAAATTTGGTATCAGGTAAAATAACCTCATGTAAAATCTCTTCTAGCTTCTTTTGAATCAATTGGGTTTGGCCTAAATTGGTAGTCTCTTCTGTCTTAAAATCTAAGTTGCGACCTCCTCCAAATAGAATTCTGTTATCTATATTTCTAAAGTAATAATAGCCTTTATCAAGATGAAATGTCCCTTTGATATGCAGGTTTTCAATAGGATGAGTGATAAGCACTTGAGCACGAGCAGGTTTTACTTGCTTAATTCCTAATTGTGAAGCAAAACCATTTGTAGCAATTAATAATTTATGAGTAGAAAATGTAAACTGATTAGTTTTTATTTCAACAGCAGTATTATTGTCCTCAAAATTTGTAACGGTACAATTATTAAGAATTTTGATATTAGAATTTTGTGCTTTTTGCAGTAATGCTTCCATCATTTGCCCGGTATTGATCTGACCTTCGAATTGATTAAGAATGTATTTTGGTTGAATGTTATTAAAGTTGAAAATATTCTCTTTACTGCAGAAGACATCACTTTTAAAAATAGGTTTTAATAGGCTGTTGATTTGTTCTATTTTTGAAAGGCAATCTTCATACAATATTTTGTCATGTGTGGTAAAAAGTTCATATCCTCCATATTGTACATAATCAATAATTTGATCTCCTAAGTGTTGGCGTAATAACTGAAGCCCCTGATATCTTTTTTGGATAAGCCGAAGTACTTCTGCTTCAGTATGTGAATTGAGATCATCCAAAATTTCTGATAGACTTCCAAAACAAGCAAACCCTGCATTTTTTGTACTGGCTCCATTGGGTAACATCCCACGTTCTAAAATCAAGATTTTGGCTTTAGGGAATTTGGTTCGTAACCGTAAAGCACAGGATAATCCAACAATTCCACTTCCTATAATGGTAAAATCGATATTGGATAACCAGGTCTTATATTCCCAATAGCTAAGATTCGTCTCGTTCATGCTTTACTTTCGATATGATCAAAAGTACGTCAAAAATGTTCACATATTTTATTTCTTGTTTTAATATTGTTTGCTATTCCTGAAATGTTGTAGAGTATATCAGATTCTAAGAGTAAAGGCTATGTTTCAATATAAGTTCTTGGGTTAAGAGACTTAATTTTATAATTTATGGTGTCCTAAAATTCTGATTAATTTTTCTAAGTTATTATTTTTACCTTTCTCTAAGATATTTTTACCATAAGTGGTCCAGAAGTCATGGTTTTCAAGAAATTCTTTATTAATCATATACCATTCAAAATCATTGATATGGTAGTTGAAATAGATACTCCATTCTTTCCTTAACAATGGGTTTCTATAAAAAAAAGAAGGAGTTCCAATATGCATTAAATCAGCATCGCAAAGTACTTGTGCTAATTTGGTCTTAGGTATTTGTGGTACTTTTGTAGCTTCAATACAATTGCAAATTGTATCAATATGTTTTTTTGACATTCCTTCTTTAATCAAAAACTTTTTGGCAATATTCATGCTTTCTTTTTCATGGTTTTTATAACAAATACTATATCCAGTATCATGAAACCATGCAGCTATGGTAAGCCATTCAATTTCTTCCTCAGTAAGTTTTAATTCTCTTGAAATAAGCAGCACATTTAATACTACATCTTGTGTGTGTTCCAGATTATGAAAAGGTAATTGTTTACAATTTTTTTGTAATATTTTTTCACAATATGCTTCAACTCTTTTTATCATAAGGAATACTTTATATATGTTGTTATTGAAGAAATGGTTACTTTATTTAAGACCCCGAATATTTTGCTCGGGGTCTCTTATATAAGGTATTTTTAGTTATTCCAGAACCGGGATTTGTAAGTATGATTTATATTTTCCTCCCGTATAAATTGTGGTATTCCCCTTGTTTAATATTCCTTTATGTTCTTCTTGTGATTCTACGATATCATTTCCCTGTATCACTAATCTCAATATTTCTCCTGATTTAAATTTAACAGTGGTAGGCCATATCTCTACTTGTACCTCTACAATTTCGTTTGGACTAATTTTCTGGATATGATCATGCGTGTGAAATGGAATCTCTACTGTAGATTTGTTTTTGTCTAATGCACGATGAGATACGCGTAGCCAACCTGAAGCAATCTGACCTTTCTCTTCAGCGGGCCCTTGAAAATGTATGATTTCTCCAATAGTGTTCTCTTTTTGGATACCTACAAACAAATCTATATCATCTGCTATATCAGAACTTACAAATAAATTTAGTTTTATGCTTCCAACAATATCCGTATCTTCATTAAAGTGATACTTAAATATGACCCTTTGTTTTTCTGTAATTAGTTCTGGTTCTTCAATTACTGTTGCATCATAAGAGGTTGTGTTTTCATTAGTATTGGGATGCGTACTCATAGTCATTGTTTCTGCATTGAGATACATTTTGGTTAACTCTCTTCCTAGAATAGGCCATTCACTGGCAGTTTTAACAGATCCTTTGTAAAATGCTTCTCTCAATTCATAGCGAATAGGAGCTTGATTTAAAATACCAGAATCTTCATCTTTTAAAAATTGATCAAAGAACATTTTTTGTCTCGAAGTTGCGTCTTCAGAATAGTAATATTCCCATTTTTTTCTCCCAAAGAGTTCTAACCATTTATTAGGTGATCCGATTTTTTGAAACCCATTGATTGTACCTCTTGTATGAAGCCCATGATCCTGAATACTTACCGCAACATATGCAGGAACCTTAATTTGTGATAGCGTGCTCCCTAAATCCAAATCTTGATAAACCTGTGCTGTTGACAATGGATTTTTATTAATTTCATTTTGCAAGTGTCTATACCCTGTGTTTTCTGAGGAAAGATTACTAAGTATTCTATAATTAAACCAAAGATCAATAAACGTACTAGAGATACCACCATGATATGTTCCGTCACGATATATATCTGTGAACCCTTCATAAGGCATAATGGCTTTAAGATGTGGAGGGTTCATTGAAGCTACTCTCCATTGAGATAGACCAAAATATGAAACCCCATTTAAACCAACTTTTCCTGAAGACCAATTCTGAACTCCTGCCCATTCAATAGCATCATAAAAATCTTGTGCTTCACCACTTTCTAATAGAACAACTGTGCCAGGGGATTTACCAGTGCCTCGACTGTCGACAGCAATAACTACATAACCATTTTTTACCCAATATGCAGGATCAGGGGTTTCAAACGCTGCATATTCTGAAACTTGAACATTACCGTCGTCTTGCGGATCATATTCTGCAGGTAAGTCATCCTTGCCGTAAGGACCTAAAGACATAATTACAGGAAATTGACCTTCTGCATCTGGTCGATACACATTAGCAGATAAAAAGATACCATCTCTCATTTTTATCTGGACATCATTTTCAATTAACATTTTGTATTCGATAGGTGGTATTGGATTACCGGTAAGGTCATCTTCATAAGTACAATTACTTGCTAAAAAAATAAAGACTGTTATTATTAAAAATTTTAATGTGCTTCGTAACATAATAGTGGAGTTTAAATTCTTTTGAGTTTATTTTTGATTAAACTTGGTTACTGTAGTGCACTATTGGATCCAAACAGAAACTAACTTTATGAAAACAAAGTTATTAGAGTGGGTTAAGACATTATGCCTCTAAAAGGTAATTAAATGCTCCAAAAAGCCATAATTGAAGATGGTGACGTACTAAGCTTTATTACTGTTCACTTCACTGGGGAGAAAATTATATTTCTTTTTAAAAATTTTTGAAAACTGACTGAGATTTGAGTATCCAACAATATATCCAATATCAGAGACAGAATATTCTTTTTTTTGAAGTAATTCAAGAGCCTTTTCCATTTTGAAGTTTAAATAATATTGATACGGGCTATCTCCAAAAACCTGTTTAAATAATTGTTTGAACTTACTTAGGCTCATGCCTGCTTGTTCTGCTAATACCGCGTTAGAAGGTTTTTCGTGCCAATTATGCTCTATTGTTTTTCTAACTCTTAACAAGTTTTCTAAATCTTGGGGATTAATATATGCGTCTTTTCCTATAACAGATCTTGCTTCTATTTTCTTGAAAAAGTTAGCTAGAAGTCTTAATACATTAGAGAATAAGGATATTTTATTAATGTTTTCTGAAGATTGAGTAATTTCTTTTAAAATAGTATTAAAATTAAAATCTAAATTTTCATATAAATAGATAGGACCTTGCTTGCCAAAAAACTTTTGGAGATTATTTGCCTTATTTTCTGCGCCCAAAACATTTTGATGCAGCCATTTTTTTGAGAAAGTAATATTGAAAATGCTGACAGGAATATTTGCAGGTATAATTGATTCAGATTCAGTCATTGAAGAATATAGCATAATACTATAAAAATCAAATCCTAATGATTGAACCATAGTATCTATTTTCTCTTTTATGTTTATACTGGAAAAGTAAAAATTAAGTATAAAATGGTCATTGGTTTTTGTTGCTACCCTCTTTAATTTTAGATTACTGGCTAAGGTTACGTTTATAAATGTAATAGCAAGCCCTTCTTGAATATTAACAACGTCAATGGTACCTTTGCCAGATTTTTCTTGTAAAATCAACTTCTTTCCTTTCAATTTTGAAAACGTATTCTTATGGATAACCTCTTGCCATTTTTGAGGGCTAGTTATGCTATAGACTATTTCGTTTTTCAAATCCAAAGCTTTTTTAATAAGTTAAATTACAGATACAATGTCATGTCAGACAGGATCAAATGGTAAAAAAAAGCCTCAGAAATGAGGCTTTATATTTGTAGTTATTTTGGATCTTCCATTTCGAAATCTTCCATAAATTTCGTTGTATAATTACCTGCAACATAATCGGGGTGATCCATAAGTTGTCTATGAAAAGGAACGGTGGTTTTTATCCCTTCTACAACAAACTCATCTAATGCTCTTTTCATTTTATTGATCGCTTCTTCACGTGTTTGTGCAGTAGTGATCAATTTAGCGATCATAGAATCATAATTAGGTGGAATAATATATCCACTATATACATGAGTATCTACTCGTACCCCATGTCCTCCAGGAATGTGTAAATTGGTGATTTTTCCAGGTGAAGGTCTAAAATCTTTATATGGATCTTCTGCATTAATTCTACATTCTATAGAGTGTAGTTGTGGGAAATAATTTTTACCAGAAATAGGGATTCCGGCGGCAACAAGAATTTGTTCTCGTATTAAATCATAATCAACAACCTGCTCTGTAATTGGATGTTCTACCTGGATACGAGTGTTCATTTCCATGAAGTAGAAATTTCGATGTTTGTCCACCAAAAATTCAACTGTTCCAGCACCTTCGTATTTTATGAATTCAGATGCTTTTACAGCAGCTTCTCCCATTTTCTTACGCAATTCATCTGTCATGAATGGCGAAGGAGTCTCTTCAGTAAGTTTTTGGTGCCTACGTTGTACAGAACAATCTCTTTCTGATAAATGACATGCTCTACCGTTGCTATCTCCTACGATCTGAATTTCTATA
The DNA here is from genome assembly GCF_900312735.1 of Aquimarina sp. AU119. Taxonomy (NCBI): domain Bacteria; kingdom Pseudomonadati; phylum Bacteroidota; class Flavobacteriia; order Flavobacteriales; family Flavobacteriaceae; genus Aquimarina; species Aquimarina sp. AU119. Next base: position 653,973 of record NZ_OMPF01000014.1, read on the forward strand.
TGACGTGGCTCTTCAATGAGTTTTTCCATGTACATACCGTCATTACCAAAGGAAGCTGCAGCCTCTTGTCTTGCACTATCCCATGCTTTTCTTAGTTCTTCTTTTTCCCATACGGCTCGCATACCTTTTCCTCCACCTCCTGCAGTAGCTTTGAGCATTACAGGATATCCCATTTCATCAGCAAGTTTTTCTGTTTCTTCAAAAGAGTCCAGAATACCTTCACTTCCAGGAATGGTTGGCACCCCTGCAGCTTTCATAGTGGCTTTTGCAGAAGCTTTATCACCCATTCGGTCTATCATTTCTGCACTAGCACCGATAAATTTTATCTCGTGCTCTTCACAAATTTTAGAGAATTTAGCATTCTCAGAAAGAAAACCATAACCGGGGTGTATAGCATCAGCATTTGTGATTTCTGCAGCTGCAATGATGTTGGACATTTTAAGATACGATTCACTACTGGGTGCAGGTCCTATACAAACCGCTTCGTCTGCGAAACGTACATGTAGACTTTCTGCATCTGCAGTAGAATAAACTGCAACGGATTTTATACCCATTTCTTTGCAGGTTCTGATTACTCGCATGGCAATCTCACCTCTATTTGCAATTAGAATTTTTTTAAACATAACTTTTAAAATTTAAAAATCTCAAATTCCAAGTTCCAAATTCCAGTATAACCGGATTTTGGGATTTGTATATTGGAATTTTAAAATTGGGTTATGATGGGTCTATTAAGAATAGTGGTTGATCGAATTCTACTGGAGAAGAGTCGTCAACTAATACTTTTACAATTTTACCAGAAACTTCACTTTCAATTTCATTAAAAAGTTTCATAGCCTCGATAATACAAAGTACATCTCCTTCTTTTATAGTGTCGCCAACTTCTACAAATGTTGGTTTGTCTGGAGATGGTTTCCTATATAGAGTTCCTATAATAGGAGATTTAATAGTTAGGTATTTTGAATCATCCTCTGAAGGACTACTTTCTGTTGCGGCAGGAGTAGTTGCAGGAGGTGTTGTTTGCACAGGTGTTACGGCCTGAGGAGTAACAGGGTTACTAACAGGTAAATGCTGTACAATTGTAGTTTCTTTGCTTTCGTCTGATGCAGTCTTGATGGTGATTTTAATGTCGTCCATCTCTAACTTTACTTCGCTTGCGCCTGATTTGGCCACGAATTTAATTAAATTCTGAATTTCTTTTAAATCCATAATGTGGGTATTGTGTGTTTTAGTTGTTTAGGAGTTATAGGCCCATTTAAGATAAATAGAACCCCAAGTAAAGCCTCCACCGAATGAAGCAAATACTATGTTATCCCCTTTTTTGAGTTGTTTTTCGTAATCGTGTAATAGTAGTGGTAACGTTGCTGAGGTAGTGTTACCATATCGTTGAATATTCATGAGTACTTTACTCTGATCTAGTTCCATTCTTTTGGCAGTAGCATCTATAATACGTTTATTAGCTTGATGTGCAACAAGCCAATTAACGTCCTCACCAGTAAGGTTATTACGTTCCAGAATTTTTGTACTGGCATCTGCCATATTAGAAACAGCATATTTAAATACCGTTTTTCCATCTTGTTGCACAAAATGTTGTCTTTTGGCAACAGTTTCTTCTGTTGGAGGAAGTATAGATCCTCCTGCTTCAATTTTAAGAAACTCCCTTCCTATACCATCAGTACGCAGATATTCATCTTGTAGCCCCAAACCTTCATGATTTGGTTCAAAAAGAGCTGCTCCACCACCATCTCCAAAGATAATACAGGTAGTTCGATCAGTATAGTCAATAATAGAAGACATTTTATCTGCTCCTATGAGTAGGACCTTCTTATATCTTCCGGATTCTATATAACTGGCTGCAGTAGACATTCCATATAAAAAACTGGAACAAGCTGCTTGTAGGTCATAAGAAAATGCATTGACAGCTCCAATTTGAGAAGCGGTATATGCTGCTGTGGCAGCAACAGGGAGATCAGGTGTTGCAGTAGCAAAAATCACCATATCGATTGTTGCAGGATCAAGATTTTTTTTGGAAATCAGATCTTCTGCCGCTTTAATACCCAAGTAAGAACTTCCTTTGTCCTTGTCTTTTAGTATTCTTCGCTCTTTTATACCTGTACGACTGGTAATCCATTCGTCGTTAGTTTCGACCATTGTTGCTAATATATCATTAGTTAACACATAGTCTGGCACGTATGCGCCTACAGCTGTGATAGCGGCTGTGATTTTACTCATATCTTAGTTTTAGTTTCACGAACTACAGCACAAAAATGCCCAAAAAGTCGTTGAAATTACTAAATTATACACAAATATGGCGCAAAATAATTGGATTTTGACACATATTCAACTAAAAACAAAAAAACTCTCACATTTGTGAGAGCTATCTTTAAAATTTTAACAGTATTGTTATGCTACTTCTTCCTCAGTATTATCGATAACAATCTGACCACGGTAATATAATTTACCTTCATGCCAGTGTGCTCTGTGATATAGGTGTGCTTCTCCTGTAGTAGGATCAGTAGCTATTTGAGGAACAGTAGCTTTATAATGCGTTCTTCTTTTATCTCTTCTGGTTTTCGATATTTTTCTCTTAGGATGTGCCATTGCTTAGCTATTATTTATCGTTTAATAAGTTTTTTAATTTATCCCAACGAGGATCCGTTTCCTCATCGTTATCTACTATTGTTTTTTCTTTCGGACTTAATTCTTCTAGTTTTTCGAGTATGTCAGATTTTAATGTACCATTTTCTACACCAGGATGAACTCTTTTAGGAGGCATTGCCAAAACAATGAGTTCATAAATATATTGTTGAACGTTTATTTCATATTCTCCATGCGGTAGAATAAGAATGTCTTCGTTTTCATCATTATATTCTGAACCAAACTTCACTACTAAAAACAATTCGTTTTGAATAGGTAAATCAAAAGGTTCGTTGGTGAGATCACAATTTACATTAACAGTTCCTGAAGCTTTAAACCGAAGCTCAAACATAGTTGTCTTCTTGTTAAACTCCAGATCAGCTTTTATTAAAGCCGAATTAAAGTCATCATACTCAAAATGTTCAAAGAACGTGTTTTCAATTTGATACTCAAACTGGTGTAATCCTTGCTTCAGCCCAACGAAAGGAATGGTATACTCTTTAAGTTGTTTCATTTCATCATCAGTTTCAGACGCCTATCGATTCGATAAAGGCGGGTGCAAAGATAATAAAAATTCGTTATGAAAGTATTTTTGTAAACAAAATTATATCAGATTGTTAGTGATTAATCTGGTTTTGGGTTTTAGGGAATAGATTTTAGGATTTTTTAGGTTTATAATTTCTGCTCTCTCCCTGCTTTATTTTGTGGTTTACGAGGTTGTTTCTTTAATGGGTTTTTGGTCAATTCATTATATTCATTTCTGTTTTTAAAAATTTTAAGTGCAGCGAATACAGCTTCTTTAAAAGAACTGTTATCTGCTTGATTTTTTCCTGCAATCTCAAAAGCAGTGCCATGATCTGGTGAAGTACGTACTTTATGTAATCCTGCAGTATAGTTTACCCCTTTACCAAAAGAAAGTGTTTTAAAAGGAATTAAACCTTGATCATGGTAAGAAGCCACTACTGCATCAAAAGCTTTGTAGTTATTAGATCCAAAAAAACTATCTGCAGCATAGGGGCCATATACTAATTTACCAGAATCATTGATTTTTTGAATAGTAGGTTTTAAAACTTCTTCATCTTCTTTACCAATAACACCATTGTCCCCGCTATGCGGATTAATACCCAGTACAGCGATCTTTGGTTTTGAAATACCAAAATCTTGTCGAAGTGCATTATGGATAGTACTTATTTTTTGTTCGATAAGTTCTGGGGTTATGGTTTCAGCAATATCTTTTACTGCAACATGATCTGTAAGTAAACCAACCTTTAGATCATCAGTGATCATAAACATTAAGCTGTTTCCGTTTAATTCCTGATCCAAATAATCAGTATGTCCTGGAAATTTAAACTCTTCTGACTGGATACTATGCTTATTAATTGGTGCTGTTACCAATATGTCAATATCATCATTTTTTAATGCCTTGGTGGCCGCCACAAGTGATTTAATTGCATAACTTCCCACCTTTTCGTCTTCCTGTCCAAAATTAATACTTACTGATTCTTTCCAAACATTCAATACATTGATCTTTCCGTCAAGGATTTGAGAGGTTTTATCGATGCCATGTAAATTGGTATTACTTTTATAGTGTTTCTTGAGAAAAGAAAGAATTTTTACAGAGGCAAAAATTACCGGAGTACAGAAATCTAACATTCGCGAATCTTCAAAAGTTTTGAGAACCACCTCGCTTCCTATGCCGTTAAGATCACCTATCGAAATCCCTAATCTTATTTTTTCTTCTTTCTTCATTATATAAACTACTTTATCAGTATTTTTGAATCTTAAAATCAAGACTCAAACTTCAAGCCACAAATTTAACTAAATAATTCGCATTTATGTTTACAGGAATCATCGAAGAATTAGGAACGATTACTTCTCTACAAATAGATAAAGAAAATCTGGATATTACTGTGCGTGCAAATTTTACTTCAGAACTCAAAATTGATCAAAGTGTAGCGCATAATGGAGTTTGTTTAACGGTGGTATCGATTAAAGAGGATACATATACAGTAACAGCAATCAAAGAAACATTAGATAAAACTAATCTTAATGATCTTACTCAGGGAGCGATTGTAAACCTAGAACGTGGAATGAAGCTTGGGGCTCGGTTAGATGGACATATAGTGCAGGGACATGTAGATCAAACAGCAGTATGTACTGCTGTCGAAGAAGCAGATGGAAGTTGGTATTTTACTTTTACATACGATGCTGCTTTACATAATATTACTATAGAAAAAGGCTCGATTACTGTTAATGGAGTGAGTCTTACTGTAGTGAATTCTAAAAAAAATGAGTTTAGCGTAGCTATTATCCCTTTTACTTATGAACATACAAATTTTAATACGTTCGAAGTAGGAACTGTAGTTAATCTAGAGTTTGATGTTATTGGGAAATATGTAAAAAGAATTACAGAATTAGGGGTTTAATAACTATTATGGCTATAATAAAAGGGTATAAAACAGATGAAAAATTATTTTCTTTTTATTGTATGTACATTTCTATGGTGTTCTTGCACAAATAATACGATCCTTTTTGAGGATGATTTTGAAAACCAAAGTATAGGTAAATTACCAGGTCATCCTTGGGAAAAAACAGGAAATGGTAGTGTCGTTGTAGATACCTTAAGGGCATTTAGTGGTAAAAAATCAGTACATTTTACTTCAGGAGAAGGGTATAAGAATAGAGCTTTTATAGGGATAGATCATATTTTTCCGGTACAGGAAAATCGCTTTTATGGTCGGCTAAAAATGTATGTAGAAGAAGCTCCCCGTGATGGTATTCATTGGACCATGATTCAAAGTTCAGGAAAAGTGAAAGATCATGATTTTTCATCTGAAATAAGATATGGAGGTCAACATCAGAAAAGGTTAATGGCTAATTATGAAACTCAAGGAGTAAAAAGTGATTGTTGGCAACATTCTCAAACCAAAATTCCAGAAGAAAAGTGGTTTACTCTACAATGGATGTTTGATGGAGAAAAGGATACCATGAAATTATGGCTTAACAATGTATTGATCGAGTCTATTATTGTAGTTGGTCAAGGAGAAGGTTGCGTGTCGAATGAAATCGATGGTAAATGGAAGTTCCCTGTTTTTGAAAATATGCTCATCGGATGGGTTGATTATCAAACTGGAGGAGGAACCCGGAGCATTTGGATAGATGATGTAGTTTTATCTGAACGTATGATTTCAGACAAGTAGATAGAATCTATTGCTTCTCGTATTTGGCATAGAACCATAATTTAGGTGATTTTGAAGGGTTGTCATTTTGGTAATATCCCCACCCTATAATTTCATAAAACCGGTTAGAGACAGTTTCTTTAAAATACTCAATTTTTTGAGGAGTTTTTTCATTGCGTTCCCAAATTATAGTATTATCACCTTCAGTATTTCCTGCATGTATTACAGTTTCGTCTGGTTTTCTTACAACGCACCACATCTGTCCATTCTGGATTTTATTTACACCTTTACTCACTATTTTTTGTCCAGAATCGGGATAAAAATCGGTAATAGTTACTTTTTGAAAATAAGGAGTTTCTGAAGAGTATACTTGCTCTACTTTTATACTATTAATTTGTTTAAGCTGCCTTTTTTGTATGCTGGATAAAGAAATGTGTTGTAGTTCTAATTGTTCTTTGGGGACAGGGTTTTGATCTTCAAATATTAAGAAATCTCCCTTCCAATGGCCATCTAATATGCTAAAAACATTGGCGTAACTTTTATCTTCTTTCGTGACCTTGGGAATATCTTGAATGTTATCAATAGTAATATCATTTTGACAACTACTGACGATCCAAACTAAAAATAAAATATAAGTGAGATGTACTTGTTTCATATAGTAATAAAAGATATAATTTTATACTAAAATAGAAACAGAAGAGTTATAGTAAAGTGTTGAGAAGTAGAATTGTAATTATACCAATTCTACTTCGTTAAATTTAAAAAGTGAAACCCTGTTTCTTTCAATTTTTAAGAGTACTCCTCCTAGATCACTTAGTGTAGAGCAGGATTCGAAATCCAATATTTCACCAAAATATTGACTTTTTGCATCTATTACTTTATACCGCATAATTCTTGATTTGATTTGTTTTCCCATTTTTTTCATTATAGTAGTTCTTTCCCCAAAAAACATACCATAGTGCATCAAATTCTGAAGTAAATGTAACGGTCAACCGTCATTTTTAAAAATAAACTTATCAGGTTTTATTAACAATACTTCTTTTTAAATCATGTTTTGCATCAAGCTTAATACAAAAATCAGGGTCCATAAAATTGTTCTTAACCAGTTGATCTTGATAAGCTTACGAAGTGCAAAAGGAGTGTATAGACTTTTGTTTATTTTCTTGTGAATAGGGACAATAAAAAAGAAGGTGATGACCCAAATACTGTATATAGATAAGCAAATAATAATGTTAAACATTGAAGTGTTTTTTAAGATCTCAATGATACTAATTACTAATTGACCTATCATTAAAGGGATTACTATTAATGTAATTCTTGACGTATATTTTTTATGCCACAGCATAAGTTCTTTATGTCCATAATATGGAAAAGCCGAATAGATAACCAATTGAACTAACCATATCAAAATAACTAATCCAAAATCTAATAGTAGTCGTACTACTTCAAAAATACTCATGTCAGATTAATGCAAGTTCGTTTTAAAATATAGTGATATTCACTTTTATCAATAACTGCTCTTTTCTTGTGATAATGGGGAGAGATTAAAAAGAACAACGGCAAGATAAGAGTTTTTTGTAGCATAGCCTTAGTTTTTAAGATGCTCTTACCACAGTATATCACAGAAGAATTTAATTTTCAATGACTTAGGGGATGTTAAATTTTTCTTATCAGGATCTCAAGCCTTAAATCTGTATACGGATTCTGTCTTTTTTGATGACTTTAAAAATGCTATAATTTCAAAAATATTTAAAATGAATATATTGGAATTATTCCAAATTTTGTAACTTTGTATTGGAATTATTCCAAAGCCAACTGCATCAGTCACTAATTGCTAATTTTAAGAGATTTTCACTTTTTGTTAAGTTAATTTTTTATGGACTTGGCATACGTTTTGCAAAAATATAAATAACAACCCAAATCGTATGACTATGATAATACAGTTACCTAACGCAAATGATTCTTATGTTATGAGTGGTATGAACTATGAAATACAAAACCGAAAATTACAATCGTATAAACATACTTTTGATTATAATTTCTGTAAAAGAAAGTATAATGAGTATGCTCGTATGACGCTGGATCAATTTCGGGAATGTTTGAAAGATCCTCAGAAGTTAGGGGAAATTGGTCATTTATGTTCCTTTATTTTATGGGTTAAAAATAAGGAGAAGCATGAATATAGAGATGCTTTGGGTGATTATGGATTGATTCATTTATTGTTTCATTGTTTAGAGAATAAACACCATGCAGAGATACATGCCGAGTATATCCACGTATTATTTAAGGAAGATATCAAGTTAGTATAGTGGTTAAAAAAAGAAATATTCAATTGTATCTAAATAGTTATAAACGAAGCTTGATATGAACCTTATTAAAAAACTGTACAATGAATACCATAATTATAGTAAAAATCAAGGACCAGAGGATTCCCGGAATGCCACTGGTAAATGCCTCGGGTAAGATATGAATGCCGAGGAGCATATTTAGGTATAAAATAATTCCAGGGATAATATAAATCAATAATGGATTTGAAGCAGCCGGCATTATAAAATTAGACCATTGCACTATTTTTTTTACTTCGATTATATAATACAATAGGTAATATAGAAGTACACAAATCCCAGCAGTATATAAGCACCAGGATGGGGTTGCTCTAATTTTGGATACTTCAAAATACGGGCGTAATCCATATCCAATGGCAAATAAAAACACAGCAAATACAATAGCCTTAAGGTTTAGGATACGTTTTGAGTTGTTTTCGAAGAAAAATAGGGATGTAATGACTCCTGCAACGACAATTGAAGTATGCGCAAAATGACTGCCAATAACTCCTATCCAGGTAAACCCTTCTTTTTGATCCCATTGTGCAGCATGTGCTATATTGATCCCAATACAAATGACTAAGATAACCAACATTCCTATTTTGGTACCCTTAGTAAACCAATAAGCAATAAAGGTGATCAAATATGCCCACCCAATAAGTCCCAGAATCCCCCACCATTTTATAGTCATTCCGATCTCACCCGTATCCTGTACATATAGAAAATACATAATGATCAGAAGCCCTATGGCTCCATATTGCAAACTGTATTGTAACAGTTTAGAAAAGCTTTTGGAGTATTGATTCCAGATCGGAATAGGAAGTGTATAGGCTAGAAAACCCCATAATGCGATAGGAATAAACATTTCTGCTTCATTATATCCGTATTCTGCATTTACCATATAAAGACCCATAACTAATAGTGCAACAGTTCTTTTGATCGTATGTGTCCATATCTTTATAGAAGTTCCTCCCTTCTTTAATCGGGTATTTATGGCAAACGGAATAGACATACCTACAATAAATAAGAATGCCGGAAATACAATATCCACAAAAGTCATACGATCCTCTTCAGCAAGAGCATGTTTCATCCACAAAGGCACGTTTTGTACCCCAGCCAATTCATTTACAAAGATCATTGCAAAAATAGTAATCCCTCTAAATACATCTATAGATGTTATCCTACCAGTGTATAAATTCTCTTTAACAGTCATATACTGTTTTAAAACTACAGAAAGGTAAATAAATTGGAAGTATTAGCAATATAAAATTCTACAAACTACAGTAAAGAATAGATATTAAACAGGATGTAATGAATGAACGTAATAAAGACTTTCTTAATCCAATCTCAATAGCTTGATTTTTGAGAAAATTCACCTAAAAATTGAGCTAGATACGTATAAATTTCAATTATAAAAGAAGTTTTTTAAAAATACCAGAATAGTATGATGCTGCTTAAAGCCTTATGAAAACTAATGTTTTTAGTCTGTTTGATTGTTTTTATTCAAATTTTAACAAAAAAAGTCTTTAAAAAATTCTCAGTCCCGAAAAATGAAACTGGCTTTTACTATTCTTGTACAAGGAAAACAGAAAACATGGGGAAACCCGTAAAATTTTTGTTGAAAAAACATCGTTTTTTGTGCCGCTAAATACATGTTCGATTATGCTTTTCAAACATAATGATAGGCAGGGGATAGACCTGATATTTGAATATAGTTTTAGTCACAAATTCGTAAAGGGAAAATTAAAATTAGTCACAAAATTAGTATTTATGAAAAAACAACTTCTATGTTTTTTACTCATGGTATGTACTCTTACTATGGGTCAGGAAACCAATGCACCGAATCCATTACAGGAAGCCTTACAGGTTTTTCCTGTTTCACCAGAAGCGGCAAGTTTGGGAAAATATGGGGATATCCCGGTAAATTTAGCCTCGGGTAAGATCAATTATACCGTGCCTTTATACACCATAAAAGTTGGTGGTTTTGAATGGCCAATCTATCTCTCCTATAATTATGGGGGATTAGTTACCGAACAAGATCATGCGATGACCGGGATGGGTTGGGATTTGATGGCTAACGGAAGAATTACCAAGCAAATTAGAGGAATGGATGATGATTTTGGAGACCAGACCTATAAAGCCAGTACAATAATACCTTATCTTCAGGGAGCATTCGGTAGCCTTCCTTCAAATGAGTTCAGTGAAAAACAGTATGGCATCTTTAAAAACATTGCTGATAATAACTATGATGCAGAACAAGATAAATATAACATTAGTGTACCTGGTCTTGATGGTAGTTTTGTCTTTAATGAAATAGGAGATGTGGTATTTCTAAACCATAGAAATTATACCATAGAAAAGAATGGAGATATTTTTATAGTGACTAATGATAGCGGAATCCGATATCATTTTGAGATTCATGAAACAGGAACGCATCACTATAGTTCAGGTTCTGAGTCGGTGGCTCATACTTCACCGGTTAGTTATTTACTCACAAGAGTACAACTACCCAATAATAAGGGGGATGTTTATTTTACCTATGATCCAGCAGAGATTTATACCAAACGTGTATATTCTGAATCAGAAACCTCGGGATTTGCCATTGCTACAGAAACCCAGATGGGATATAAGGATAACACCCTAACCAGGCATCGACTTCAAAAAATTACGTTTCCCAATGGTGAAGTACGTTTTGATACTAGCAATGCCACCGACCAGGGGGTAGCTACTTTAGCACTTAATGGATTGTCAGTGTGGGATGCAAACCGGCAAATCATGAAGTATGATTTTACCTATAATGATGCTTCAAAAAACAGGAAAACACTTTTAGGGATTACCAGAAGTAATGGAGATGATATATTGCCATGGTATCAGTTCGAATATTACCCTTTCCCAAATACCCTTCCTGCAAGTAGTAATTATAAATATCAGGATTTTTGGGGATATTATAATGGTATTGCAGGTTCGCTATTATCTGCAGAAAGCAGGGAGATTGACGCTTTAAAAACGCGATCAGGAGCTTTAAAAAAGATTACCTATCCTACAGGAGGCTATAGTGAGATCACCTATGAACAAAATAGAGTCCTAGCTACTGGTGATGTTGGGACAGAGAATTGTAGCTATTCTCATAATAAAACGATTACCAAAATTATTAGATCAGAGATCGGAGTTTTTGACAAGGTATTAGATACTGTAATAGAGGTACCGGCAAACCAGATTGTTAGCGCGTATGCAAGAGTAGTATTAGGAGAAGGTGTAAATAATAGTTTTATAGGTGCTGAGGTAGATTTTGACATTACCACTGTAGGAGAGGCATGTACCTATGAGAATATAAATCTTAATTTTACGGCATATGGAGAAACTATTCCATGCGAACCAGGAGTAGCATGTCCCGATACCTACGAGGATTCTAAAAGCCAAACCGGTTTTTCCTCTGATGGACAAGTTCGTATTCATGCCAGGATAAGTACTCCTATTGGGACTAGTGCTTATGTACAGTATACTATAAAATATGAAGATCGCACCCAAACCGATGATCCCCATCCCTATAAATATGTAGGAGGAATTCGCGTTAGCCAGACCACAGATTGCGATGGTGAAGGTAACTGTAAAACTAAAAATTATAGCTACCGTTTAGAGGATGGTAAACACAGCGGAGTTTTGGCTGGTTCTCCTGCGGTATTTCAATATACCACCACCCATAGAAATAATCTTCATGTAGTTACCAAGTTACATAAAATGGCTAAGAGTATGTCTGATGTTACTAGTTACCAGGGGAGCCCGGTGTTATATAAGCAGGTTGAAATCATAGAAGAGGACGGTACTAATGGAAAAACCAGAAACCAATACTCGGTCTCTAGTAATGGAGCAATTAATTTTCCTTTTGCCACAGCCATAAATAACGATTGGAAAAAAGGAAAAATGCTTAAAAGCGAAGTGTTTAAAAATCAACAAGGAGCATATCTTATACAACGTGAAACTATAAACGAATATGCCGAGGTATACCCTTATGGCAGAAGTATTCATAGTACGATAAAAGCTTATGGGATGGTTGTAGGAAGAGATCAATTTAATCAATCAGGCGACAATGGTTCCAGCGTATCCCAAAATTCTGAAAGGGATTATGCTCATAATTACTATGTAGACTATCCTAAAGAACATAAGCTAATTAAAACCACTACACGAGAATTTTTGGATGATAAAATAGTGACTAATGAGACCTCGTATACCTATGATAATCCTTATGGTCAGCTAAAAACACAGACCACAACAGATAGTGATAACAAAACGTTGACGACCACCTATAGTTATCCTTATGATAAAAATAGTACAGTAAATAATCTTTTGGTAGCTCAAAACAGGATTACGACCCCTGTAGAAACACAGAGCAAAGAAAACACCACTATTCTTGGGACTCAGGTTACAGAATTTATCGATTGGGGTAATGGTATCGTGCTTCCCGGGATCACTAAGGTGGCCAAAGGAGGTGATACCCCAGAGCCACGTTTAACTTATCATAACTATGATGCCCAGGGGAATCCTCTAGAGGTTTCTCAGGTCGATGGGCGTCATATTATGTATGTCTGGGGATATAACAACACCCAACCCATTGCAAAAATTGATAATGCAAGTTATACGGGGATACCTGCAGCAGTAACGACACTGATCAATCAGTTAAAAACAACTTCAGATACAGAAGATACGGCTGCTGAAGAAACGACCATGCGTACTCTGTTTAAAAACCTAAGAGAGCATGCCTATTTTGCAAATGCACAAGTGAGCGGGTATACCTATGATCCATTAATCGGGTTAACCAGTATGACCAATCCACAAGGACAAACGGCATATTATCGGTATGATGATATGAACCGAATGCAATATGCTTTAGATCAGGATCAGCATGTGGTACAGCAAGTACGCTATAACTATCAAGGTCAGCAGTCTGATGCTTTGGGCGGAGTCATTATCGATACTCCTGGTGATCAGCCTAAGGTTCCTAACCAGCCTGCAACCTTTACTGCGAATACTTCTGGTAGTGGGAGTGCTAATCTATATACATGGAGTGTGAATGGTGCACAAGAACAATGTGGTAGTGGAGTAAGTTTTACCAAAACCTTTACTAGTGAAGGTACTTATGAAGTAAAGGTATTGGCCTACAATACAGAAACCAAACACAGAGTAAGTCATACCATGAGTGTAATAGTAAAATATCCTGAACTAACTACACCATTGGTTAATGCAAATTATACACATATTGTAAAAGGAACCAATGTTGATTTTAGTGCATCGAGCATAGGAGGTGGTACAGGTAACCTTCGCTATGAATGGTATCTCAATAACGTAAAACAAACATCGACAACAACTACCTTTAGATACAATCCTAATACAGCAGGAACTTATAACGTGTATTTTAAAGTGATTGATAATGAAAGCGGAAAATCAGTAAATAGTGCCATACGAAAACTATATGCATATAATCCTTTAAATACCCCCAATGTAAGTGCCTCAAAAGCACATATAGAGCGAGGAACAACTACAACATTTACAGCTTCTAATATAGGTGGGGGTTCAGGATCTCGAAGGTATGAATGGTATGTGAATAATGTAAAGCAAAGTGCTACAGGGACATCATACTCTTATCATTTTCCTACTTCAGGAACCTATACTATTAAATTTAAAGTAGTGGACTTAACCATGCAGAATGCAAATACTAAATGGGGAGCTAATAGCCCCGTCTTAAAAGTATATCCTAAAATGGTTGTCAGTACAAGCCAGTCTGCTACCTCGGTCTCAGGTTCTAGTGCAAGCGTATCGTTTAATGTAACAAGCATTTCTGGGGGATCAGGATCACGTCAAATCACATGGAGAGCCTTTAAAACTGTTAGTCCATCACAAACTGCTGGTTCAGGTACTGGGACACAATTTAGTTTTTCCAATTTTGCAACAGGGACTCATGAGTATAATATTACCGCTAAGGTTAAAGATAATCTAACAGGTAAAGAGGTCACAAGGCTTATGGTAGTCGTATCCAGTATTTCTGATGAAGATTGCCCAAATTGTGGACCACAACATTAATCCCATAAACAAAATATTTAAGATGATAAATAATAAAATTATATATAGCATAGTGATGCTACTTATGGGATTGCAAATACAGGCCCAGGTAGTGTTGTCTGATAAGAATTATGTCCATACCACTGTTCCTCAAACTGCAGTAAAGATTGCTGATATGGAGAATGTGAGTTGTGCCAATGCTAATGATGTAGATAACACCATCGAGAGTGTCACCTACTATGATGGTCTGGGAAGACCCATACAGCAAAGAGCCATCAAAGCCTCTCCAACAGGTAAAGATATTGTCACCCATATGCAGTATGATGCTTATGGTAGACAAGACAAACAATATCTTCCTTTTGAGGCGAACAATACTATTGGAAGTTATAAAACCGTAGATGTCAATATTGATATCAATGCGTATTATAAAAATACATATTCAGACGACTTTCCTGGGATTACGACCAATCTGGGAGATGTTAATGCCTATAGTGAGAGTGTATTTGAGGCTTCTCCTCTAAATAGAGTTACAGAACAAGGTGCACCCGGAAAAGCATGGAAAGCTGATCCCAACAGCGATACCGATCATACGATCAAATTTGATTGGGGTACTAATGCAAGTAATGAAGTAGTGAATTTTACTGTAACCTTTACAGGAGGTGATACCGAAAAGCCACAACTGGCACAAGAGAATCATTATGCTGCTGATCAATTAGTGGTAACCATCACCAAGGATGAGAACTGGACACCCGCGGATGGAGATGTACATACCACCAAAGAATATAAAGACAAACAAGGTAGAGTAATCCTGAAGAGAACCTATGCATCGACACCTTCAGCAACATCAGAAGCACATGACACCTATTATGTCTATGATAGTTATGGGAATCTTACTTATGTAATCCCGCCAAAGGTTACTAACAATGATGGAGTATCAAACACAGAGCTTGCTGAACTCTGCTACCAATACACATACGATTATAGAAATAGGCTCATCGAAAAGAAAATCCCAGGAAAAGGATGGGAGTATATCATCTACAACAAACTTGATCAACCGGTACTTACCCAAGATGCATTACTAAAACAAGACAACCTCTGGCTCTTTACCAAGTATGATGCTTTTGGGAGAGTAGTCTATACCGGATTAATAGAAAATGGAAGTACAGTAGCTTTACTACGTAGTCGAGTGAGTTCATCTACTTATGAAACTTACGAAACCAAAACAACAAGCCCAATCACCATTGCAGGGACACCAGTATATTACACAAATGATATGTACCCAGTAAGAATGTATAAGATCCTTACCATCAATTATTATGATGAGTATATTTTTGATATCGATGGATTAACCAATCCGGGAACTGTATATGGAAAATCTATAGATACCAATACAAAGTCACTACCCACCGGAAGCAAAATAAGGGTATTGGACACCAATGATTGGATTACTACAGTGACCTATTATGATGATAAATCTAGGCCTATATATGTAGCCACTACAAATGCATATCTAAACACAACGGATGTTATAGAGAGCAAACTGGATTTTACAGGCAGAGTAGAAGAAACCAAAACCAGGCATACCAAAGGGGGTAATGCTGCTATTGTAACCATTGATAAATTTACCTATGATCATATGGGCAGACTCCTTACTCAAACTCAAAAGATCAATACACAGGATACCGAGCAGATTGTAAGTAATACCTATGATGCCCTTGGTCAACTGAAACAAAAAGATGTGGGTGGCACTTCGACTCCGCTCAGTGGCAGCAATGGAACCCTGAGCGTAGTCGAAGGGTTACAAACCGTAGATTACACTTACAACATACGAGGGTGGTTAAAAAGTATCAATGATAGTGATATCACAGACAACATCCTTACATTAGATTCCAATGATCTGTTTGGTTTTGCTTTAGAGTATGACATAGGAGCTAATCCATTATACAATGGTAATATCTCAAGATCTTCTTGGCAAACAGCAAATGATAATGTAACCAGAAGTTATGCATATACTTATGATGCCTTAAATAGGATCACAAGTGGTATTAGCAATGATGGTAGATATAATCTAAGCAATATATCTTATGATAAAATGGGTAATATTATATCCTTAACCCGAACAGGGCATATAAATGAAGCTGCTACTTCTTTTGGAGTGATGGATAATTTAGGATACACCTATGATACAGGTAATAAACTGGTAAAGGTCGCAGATACAGCGAACAAAACTTTTGGTTTTAAAGATGGTAGCAATACTAATGATGATTTTTCCTATGATGATAATGGCAATATGATCACTGATCAAAATAAAGGCATCACAGGGATTACGTATAACCATCTAAATCTTCCCAAAACAGTTTCTATATCCAATAGCGAAGGAACAGGAAATATTACTTATATTTACGATGCTACTGGGGCAAAACTAAAGAAAATTGCTCCAAGTGGAAGTTCTTTAATAGACACTGAGTACGCAGGTAACCACGTCTATAAAAATGGTACTTTACAATATATGGGCACTCCAGAAGGATATGCAACACCCAATGGTAATTCATATCGATATGTGTATCAGTTTAAGGATCATCTGGATAATGTTCGTTTAAGTTATACTAAAAATGATGTAGGTAGTTTAGAGATCATTGAGGAGAGTAATTATTACCCTTTTGGACTACAACATAAAGGATATAATACTCAAATAATATCCGAGTATCCTTATGGATATAATGGGAAGGAAGAACAAAATGAGCTAGGTTTAGGATGGTTAGATTATGGTGCTAGAAATTATAATGCTAGTTTAGGTCGATGGATGAATATGGATCCACTAGCTTCTGGATATACTCCAATTTCTCCATATACATATGTTGCCAATAGCCCAGTTAGATTATTAGATCCAGATGGAAGGATAATTGGTGATGGCATTGAACTTTTTAATCGATTCAGGAATCAAGTTAACAATAAAAGAACTTCAATACAAAATACTATTGCTAACAGAACAAGAAGGGTTCAGAGAAGAATTGATAGAGCAAATAAAATTGGAGATACAGACAAAGCTGCTAGTCTTCAATCTAGTCTTGACTCTAGAAATGCTGATGATCAAGCAAGTATAGGTACCTTAAATACTATTGATTCAGAATTGAATACTTTAGAATCATCCAGTCAAGTATATGACATTGTTGCTAATGAAGAGTCACTTCCTAGCAGAGCGGGAGGCTCGACAACATTTAATACAGAAACAGGTGCAGTAACTGTTAATATTGGTAATGGAGGTGCAGGTGAAGCAGCTCATGAATTTAAGCATGCATTTCAGTTTGATGCTGGAGAATTATCATTTGATAGTTCAGGTCAAAGAGGTGGCGGTCTTTATGACCTTGTAGATGAATTTGATGCATATAAAAGAAGTACACTATTTGGGCATAGTATAAGAATGAATAGTCTTTCTGATGTTGCAGATGTGTATACTTCTATAAGAGATAGGAATTCACAATTAACACTTTCAACTCGTTCTATCGACATACCAGGAGTAGCAACAAATGGACAACAGCTAAGAAGTCACCTTAGAAGTAATGGAAATCAAGGAAGAAAACCAGGACAATATTTTAAAGGATGGAGAAGTTATTATATTTTGGGCTCATTTGATCGCTTAATTAAAAAATTATAAGAATGAAGAAAGTTGGAGAAATTTTAGTTTTGTTGATTTTTTTGGTTGGATGCAAATCGACATTTGATTTCGATAAGGATCTTGAATTTATTTGTAAATCAGAAAAATCAACCACTACTCTTTCTTTATTAAAAAATAGAAAATTTCAATATAAAAATATAGAAGAACTCGCAAATCAATATTCATCTGGTATATGGTCATCGACTGAAGGAAAAATAAGTTTACTAAGTAATGAATATTTCAAAACAGGGATTATTTCTTCAGAAGAAAAAAATATTGATTCAAATGAAGTTACCATGGTTATTTTGGATATGGAACAAAATCCCATTCAAAATGTTTCAGTGGTAATCAACAGAAATGACAAAGTCAATTATCAATCAAATAGTAAAGGGATCTTGTCATTTCCATTTGAAAAAGTAAAAACAATATCTTTTTATTATTTGAGTGAGAAGTATAATTATGAAGTCAAAAATAGTGTAGCCAATCATTTTAAGTTAAATTTAAAAATTGATGATCGATCAACTTTATATTTTGATAATGAAATTTGGATTATTCACAATAATAAAATTATCAGCCCATCAAAAAGAATTTTTAAAATAAAATAATTATGAGAATACTGTTATTAGCATATTTTTTAGAGGCTTTTTTAATACCAAATAATATCGATGAAGAATGTGGTGATGGAAATGTGTATGTTGTTGAGAGACAAACGAAATTTGATAAAAGATTTGATTCCTACAAAAAAATTGGTGACAGCCCTTCATTAATTAATGGTGACCTGAATAAGGTAATTGAAGATAATTTAAAACTAAGTGACGAAGCAAAAAAAATAGTATTTCGTCTCAATTATATGTTTACAATAACGTGCGATGGTAAAATTAAAGATATTGAAATTATTGGTGAACCTAAAATGTATAATTGGACAAATTTAATTGAAATAGTTAAAAAGACTGAAGGTAATTGGATCCCAGCGAAGAAAGAAGGAAAGGAAGTAGATTGTGTTTATTTTTCAAAAAAAACTATCATAGGTAGTAAATATTAAATAAGCATTTTCATCCAACTTGATGACCATATGAACTCAAAAGGTCAATAAACCTACTCTAAGAACAGGACTTACGGAACGAAAGCAACAACAAATTTGATGGTTCTAGTGTTCGTTCCGTTCTAGATTGCGATTATATTAGTAAGCGGTAAGTAGTAATAGACAAATAAAAAAACAGTTATAGGTATTATTGTCCTTCGCTGTTCCATAGTATGTACTAGTGTCAGTTTACAACTAGTAGCATTACGATTGAAAAATAAAAATATAAAACAGTTACAGCTTTTAGCTGTAACTGTTTTAACCTCATTTCATAAAAACCCCAGCTAGCGCTCGTCTGTGACGGGTGCCGTCAAAGCTTGGTAGGCACAAAGAGTAAATAATAAAAGATTGATAAATCCACAGCATTAGTGTTGTGGATTTTTATTACAAATACAGCTGGAAATATTACTTATATTTACGACGCTACTGGAGCAAAATTAAAGAAAATAGCTCCAAGTGGAAGTTCTTTAATAGAAACGGAGTATGCTGGAAACTACATATATAAAAATGACCAATTACAGTATATGCCTACACCAGAAGGGTACGCAACTCCGAATGGTAGTTCATACCGATATGTATATCAGTTTAAGGATCACCTCGATAATGTTCGTTTAAGTTATACTAAAAATGATACAGGTACTCTTGAGATTATAGAAGAGAGTAACTATTATCCTTTTGGTCTTACTCATAAAGGTTATAACAATACGGTATCTTCTTTAGGGAACTCTACTGCACAACTATTGAAGTTTGGTGGAAAAGAAGAACAGAATGAACTTGGTTTAGAATGGTTAGATTTTGGAGCTAGAAACTATGATGCTACTTTAGGTAGGTGGATGAATATTGACCCTCTAGCTGATAATTATTGGGATTATTCTCCTTACAATTATGTAGCTAATAATCCTATATTATTTATAGACCCAGATGGTCAACGAATTGTTTTTGCATTTGAAAAAGATGATGATGGAAATAGAAAAGGAGAGCAAAGTATTAAAGATAATATAAATAATGGTCTTGGTGGTGGAGATATTGCTCAAATTGATAAGAATGGCAACCTCACTCTAAATCTTACTAAAGAACAGCGAGCTAATCTTTCAGAAGAACAATCGGAATTTTTAGGTGTTTTAGAAGAAGGTATAAATGCCATTGATGCAGATGGTAACAGTGTTGATGTTAATATAGGTATAGTTGAAGGGGATGATCGTATTGTATTTGCTGATTTTGGAGATAAAAAAGTTGATATATCAGATGTTAATAATGTAGGTAATGATCCAGCGCTAAATCCAAATTCGGTATTAGGTCATGAATTGAATGAGCAATATCAACTACAATTATATGGAAACAAAGACTACTCAAATGAAGATGGTACAGGTGCTCATGATTTGTCATTTAGTACCGAGGAAAAAATCACAGGATATAAAAGAGGAAAGACTAATTTTATAGAAAAGCCTACTTTTAAAAAGATAATAAGGAGAGGTGCGCCTGGGAGAGGTACATTTACTTATTATACAGCATCATATAAGGCTTCAGTTCCATTTACTAAGAATGGAAAAACTAGAAACGTAAATTATCAGGTAATCAATGGTAATGTTGTAAAAAAAGATAAATAAAGAATGAATAGGATATATATATTAATGCTTACATTGATATTTGCAATATCGTGTAAAAGTGATCAGCAAGCAGAAAAAATAGATCAGGATATTAACGAAAAAATGAAATTTATTGAAGATTTTGTCAATTTTAAATCAGATACAGTTGATGGCGAAAAATTATACTCAATAATTTCTTTTTTTGAACAATTAACAGATATAAAATCAGATGTTACTGAATCCTATGATCCAATATATCAACCTACACAAGAAAATTTGAAAAATTGGCAAGACTGGTATAAAGAGAATAAACACCTTTTGTATTGGGATGATCAAGAACAGAAAATAAAAGTCAAAAAAGAATGAAGTAGAAAACCTCCAGCTAGCGCTCGTCTGTGACGGGTGCTGTCAAAGCTTGGTAGGCAAAGAGTAAATAATAAAAGATTGATAAATCCACAGCAGCAAAATGTTGTGGATTTTTATTACAAATACAGCTGGAAATATTACTTATATTTACGACGCTACTGGAGCAAAACTCAAGAAAATTGCTCCAAGTGGAAGTTCTTTAACAGAAACCGAGTATGCCGGGAATTATATCTATAAGAATGATAATCTTGAGTTCTTTAACCATCCAGAAGGTTATGTAGAACCTGTCATTGCAAGCGGTAGCGCTGCAATCTCATCATTTGATTATGTATATCAGTATAAAGACCATTTGGGTAATATAAGATTATCCTATAAAGATGCTGATGGAGATGGAATTATTACACAAAACGAGATTGTAGAAGAAAAGAATTATTATCCTTTTGGATTACAACATAAAGGGTATAACAATACCATTACGGGTAGAGAGCATAACTACGGTTATAACAGCAAAGAGGAACAGAATGAATTAGGCTTAGAGTGGTTAGATTATGGTGCCAGAAATTATGATGCTTCCTTAGGTAGATGGATGAATCTTGATCCGCTTGCTAATAAATATTATCCTATATCACCTTATGCTTACGTGGCTAATAATCCAATAATGTTTATTGACCCAGATGGGAAGAGAATTATTTTACCTAAAAACAAACAAGAGAGACGCTTAGTTAGAAGAACTTTAAGGAAATTAAGAAGAAGTTCAAAAACTGCTCGGTCACATATTCGAAGATTGAAGAGAGATAAAAACCATGATGTTACCATAAAAGTGACTAATAACCCTAGAGCGGGAAGTAGGTTTATTTCTAAAAATGCAAAAGCATCTTCTACAAAAGGAGAAGGTAGTGGTGGTACGTTAACCTGGAACTCTAATGATACTACGTTTAAATCCGATAAGAATGTTGATGGAACTAATACAGCTTCTTCTTCGCGTAATCTTTTAGAAGAAGTTGTGCATGCATCCAGATCAGTTGCTGGAGAACAAGCCGAAGGTGATTCAAAGGCAAATTTAGGGAATGAATGGAAATCATCCTTTAATAATGCTAATGAAGAGGTTGAGACTAACGAAATAGTTAATGAATCATTAGTTGAAATAGGACAAGATGAAAAACAAAGAACAACTTATACCATGACTTTTTTAAAAAAGGATGAAAATGGAAGTATTGTAGATAAAAAGAAAGTTTCATTACCAATTCCAGTGACTAAAAAGGAAGAAGAAAAATAATAATTATGAAGAAGAACCTATTTCTCATTTTTTGCTTGCTTATTTTTTTCTGCAAAGCTCAAGATAAAAAACAAAATGACTTATCAGAAAGTTGTTTTATTCTAGAAGAATCATTTGATAATAATTCAATGAAGAAGTTTTTAAATACAACATCTTTTAAGAGAGATATTATTGATAAATTCATGGAAGATGAATCTGAATATTCTTATCTTTCAATTACTGACGATGATATTATCATTGCTTCTTTAGAAAATAAAAACTGGTCGGTTATTCAAAATGAAAGAGAATACATTTTAAATAAAACTAATTTAGGTTTTGATATAAAGAGCTTTACTGATCTTAAAACAGTGTATAAATTAGAATGCCCCGAGAACTTTGTAGTTTTTGATGCGGATATAGATTTTCAAGCAATATGGATTAAGGAAGCTGGTGAATTGAAATTTTTATATTATTCTACCAAATGTGACCAATTTTGTTTGCCTGAAAAAGAAAGAAAAAAAGTTTCCCTATTAATGAGAATTAATGATTTTTTTACATCAAATTCTAGTTCAGAATAAATCCGCGCGATCAGGAGTGAAACGAATATTTTTAATATTGATATTTTTAACTTATTGTTTAGTAGAGTCATGTGCAGTTAAGCCGAAACTTAAGTTTAATGAAAATTTAAACTACATAATTACTGATACATTGAATCTTTCAGGATATCTCATTTATGATGATAAATTTAAAAGTATTAATTTCATAAGGAAAGAGCAAGAAATCATAAAAGACAGTTTGAAATTTGCTAAACGAAGTTTAAATAATAAGGAAAAATATTTTTGGATGGAACCATATAAAGTACATCGATTTTTTAAAAATATTAATTTTTGTAGTATGGTAGATCAGGAAAAATATTATTTAAAAACTGAAGAATTGAATGGAGAGAGGTATCAAATACTTTTTATTTCTAAAGAAGATTTTATTTTAATAAATTCTGAGGATAACGAAAATAATAAATTGATATCCTTTAAGTGTTGGTAGAACACCCGATCGCTCGGATATGATAGCGCGGATTTGCAATCATAAGTGTTCGAAACCTTAAAATTATGTAATTTAGGGAGAAACTATGAAGGTTTCAGAAGTTTTAAATTATATTCCAAAGGATGAATTAGAAAAATTATCATTGGACTATAAAGTT